>JAAZFZ010000295.1 GCA_012511485.1 Clostridiales bacterium
AATCGGCTCTACACCGTCCACAAGAACATCAACGGCATGCCTTAAAAAGTTCTGGTGACCGTTCTGTTCAACTCTCTTTAATGCGGTGTCGGTTAATATGCCGTTATCCTCCGAAAAGATTTTAACCTCCTCGTTGTCCCACGAAAAGCCCGCTTTTGTGCCGTAAATCTCGACAAAGCGGTGTTCCCTTTCGATATTTGATGCCCAGCTGAATTCAATTTGAAGCATTGCACCGTTGGCGAACCTTATCATGCCGATTGCCAAATCCTCAACATCGAAGGTGCCATCCTTTTTCTCGTCACCGAAAGCGGAGTGAACGGAATCGCTGACATCCGTATCGGCAAACTTGCAGTAGGTTGCACCCGAAACCGCAACGGGAGTAGGGTTGCCCATGAGCCAAATCGCAAGGTCAATCATATGCACTCCCAGGTCAATAAGAGGGCCGCCGCCTGAAAGCTCTTTGGTCGTGAACCAGCCGCCCTTGCCGGGAATTCCCCTGCGCCTCTGCCAGCCGCAGCGGCCTGCATAGAGTTCGCCTGCCTTGCCGTCGGCAATATACTGCTTGAGATAAGTTGAGCCGCTGACAAAGCGGTTGTTGCGCATAACCATAAGTAGCTTGCCTGATTTTTCAGAAGCCTCTTTCATTTTCTTCGCTTCTTCAGGACCAACAGCGTCGGGTTTTTCGCAGAACACATTTTTGCCCGCCTCAAAAGCTGCAACGGCTATTTTTGAATGCAAGTAGTTCGGTGTGCAGATATCCACACATTCAACATTTTTATCCTTCACAAGTTCATTAAAATCTGTATATACCTTGGCATCGGGGAACCATTTCTCGCTTGCAAGCTCAGCTCTCTGTTCAATGATATCGCAAAGAGCAACAATTTCAACTCTATCATCCTTTAGGTATGCGGGGATATGAGCGCCCTTTGCAATGCCGCCGATTCCGACTATACCTATTCTGACCTTTTTCATTTAGTTCATCCTTTCTGAAAGTTTGTTGTGCCAACACAAGTGATTATAACATATTGCTCTTAATAATAAACCAATATTATCCATTTTATTAGATAATTGTAGAATTTCGAGTTAACTGTGATATAATAATACTCAACTATAATTCGGAGGATTTTCGATGGATAATCTCATAAAAAGAAACACTCCTGCAATTTCGGAATACTTTGAAACGAGGATAATTCCTAAGCAGGGGGAAAAAAGCATATATGAAATTGAGGCTCAAAACGGCAAAATTCTGCTTAGCGGCGACTGCAAAATCAGCCTTGCTATGGCATATTACCGCTACCTGAAGGAGTTTTGCTTTGTCAACCTATCATGGTGTGCAAATACGCATTTGGATATAGAAAATGCTCCCCTGCCCGATAGAAAGATTACACATGCCTTCGAGCAGCAGAAAAGGGCATATATGAACTACTGCACCTTCGGCTATTCCGCCTGCTGGTGGGACTGGGAGCGCTGGGAGCGTGAAATTGATTTCATGGCAATCAACGGCATCAATATGCCGCTTTCAATTGTCGGCACAGAGGCAGTGTGGTTCTACACGCTGCTTGATATGGGGATTGAACAGAGTGATGCGCTCGACTTTCTTTCAGGGCCTATGTATTGGCCGTGGCAGCTTATGAATAACCTTGACGGCTATATGCCTCTTGTGGATCATCTATACATAAAAAAGAGGATGGAGTTGGGCAAGAAAATAATCGAGCGTGAGCTTGAGCTTGGAATGACGCCTGTTCAGCAGGGCTTTTCAGGTCATGTACCCAGAATAATCAAGGGTCTTGCAAAAAGAGCGAAAATATATGCCGCAAAGCCCTGGTGCAACTTTCACCCGACATTTCAGCTTGACCCGCTCGACCCTCTTTTCGGTCAAATAGGCAGGGCTTTGCGTGAAAAGCAGAAGGAGCTTTTCGGCGCACATCATTTCTATGCCTGCGACCCGTTCAATGAAAACGAGCCTCCCGTCAAGGGTGATGGTTACCTGGCAGATGTGGGCAAGGCCATCTCTGAACTTTATTCGGATTTTGACAGCGAAGCAGTGTGGGTCATGCAGTCTTTGTCACTCAGGGAGCCGATTGTCAAGGCCGTTGATAGGGAGAAGCTTCTTATACTTGACATCGATTCAAGTAAATATAAAGAAACAGAGGGCTTCTGGGGCTATGATTTCATTCTCGGCAATATTCACAATTTCGGCGGCAGAACAGCTCTGCACGGCAGTATAAAGGCTCTTGCGGATAACCCTTACCTTGAAATCAAAAAGAAATACCCGAATTTAGTTGGCACGGGGCTTTTCATGGAGGGCATAAACCAGAACCCTCTGTATTATGACCTTGCCTTTGAAATGCTCACCGAAAACAAAAAAAAGGATTTGGATTCATGGCTGCCAGGCTATGCAAAGCGTCGTTACGGCAGTGATGAGGAATGTCTCAAGCAGGCTGTTTCCCTCCTGCGGGACAGCTGCTACAGCGAAAAATGCACCGGCAGAGAAACAGGCTCGATAATATGTGCAAGGCCATCCACTCAAATCCATCACACTGCACCGAATGACTTCTTTGAGCTAAGGTATGACAACAAAAAGTTGTTTAAGTCCGTCGGGCTTATGCTTGAGAGCCAAAATTCAAAAAAAGAAGGCTATACTTTTGATCTATGTGATATCCTGCGCCAGGCTCTAAGCAACCATGTAAAGGAATACTATATTAAGGCTATGAGCGGATTTAACAACAAAAATGCCGCAGACTTTGAAAACGGCTGCAACTCATTTCTTGAGGCCTGTGAGGATATAGACAGGCTCGTTTCAACTATCCCTGAAATGACGCTGGGATACTATCTGAAAAAGGCACGCGAATGCGCTCTGCTTGATGCGGACAAGCAGAATTTTGAAATGAATTTGCTTGTGCAGATTACACTTTGGGGTCCTGCCGCCGACACTCAGCTCTATGACTATGCGTGGAAGGAATGGGGCGACCTTATAAAAACATATTATACAGTACGCTGGCGTGCATTTTTCGAATACCTTGCATCTAAATTCAGTGAAAAAAAACCTGTTTCAACCTTGACAAAGAAAAGATACTACGACAGGGACGATTATTTGGGGAACGCTCCGTATAAAAAGATGGCTAAATTTGAAAGGAACTGGATTTCAGGCTATCATCCGGGCAAGGAGTCTGAGGAAGACACAATTGATGTTGCTCGGGAGTTATTTATAAAGTATTCGGAAAAAATCAAATAAAAGGGTATTCAGTCTGATATTTAGCAATAACACCGGTCAACCGCAATATGCCATAGTGGTGGCTTCATATACAATAAAACAATCCTTCGCGGAGGGCAGAATATGAATGACTTTATTATCAGAACCGCCAAGCTTTTG
This sequence comes from Clostridiales bacterium, assembly GCA_012511485.1. Lineage (GTDB taxonomy): Bacteria > Bacillota > Clostridia > Oscillospirales > Acutalibacteraceae > JAAZFZ01. The sequence goes on from JAAZFZ010000295.1 coordinate 3,374, forward strand.
GGCGATGAAGCAATGCAAAAGCTCAAAAAAGCCCATGTGGCTGTCTTTGGCATTGGCGGTGTCGGCTCATTTACAGTTGAAGCACTTGCCAGAAGCGGTGTCGGGAAGCTGACTCTGTTTGATGACGACATTGTATGTGAAAGCAACATTAACCGTCAGCTAATTGCAACGCGGAAAACTCTCGGCAGAAAAAAGGTTGAAGTTGCAAGAGAAAGAGTGCTTGAGATTAACCCTGAGGCACAGGTTAATGCTGTTGCCGTTTTCTACACTGAAAAGATTGCAGACAGCTTTGACCTTTCGGAGTTTGACTATATTGTGGATGCCATTGACACCGTATCATCAAAGCTGGTGCTTATTGAAAGGGCAAAGGCAGGCAATGTAAATATTATCAGCTGCATGGGTGCGGGCAACAAGCTTGACCCGACCCGATTTGAGGTTTCGGACATCAGCAAAACTACTGTCTGCCCACTTGCAAAGGTGATGCGCTGTGAGCTGAGAAAGCGTGGAATAGAGAATCTGAAGGTTGTATATTCGAAGGAACCCGCAATTAATCCAACAAAGGAAGATGAGCCGCAGCCCTCAAGCCTACGAGGAGGAAGGCCGAAAAGGCAGACGCCGGGCAGCGTTTCTTTTGTGCCCTCTGTGGCAGGGTTAATCGTTGCGGGAGAGGTCATAAAGGATATAGCAGAAATAAAGTAAAAAATTACAGCCGGTTCTAAGAGAACCGGCTGCTCATATTTAGCTACAATGTGTTTTTGCCCTCGCCGTCAATTATTGACTCAAAGGAGCCTTGAATCAGCATGCGCATATAATCCTTCATCTGCTCCTTTTTATAAGGGTTATCGCTGACTACCCACCATTCTAAAAGGGAAATAAAGGCTCCCGTAAAATAAGCCGAAATAACCTCATGTGGGATAACATATACTATACCGTTTTTTGCATTGTTCTCAATTCTGTGCATGACCATCTTATTTATTGCTTGATATAGTTTATCCAGAATATAAGTATTAGGTGTCTTTTCAAACAAAAGCCTGAACAATGATCTGTTTTCTGTCAGATAGGTCAATAAATCCTCAAGCATGGACATATAACAGTCTATAAACTGCTTTCCGGTGCAGTCATCATTGAGTTTAAATCTCAAAACAATTGAATAAATGAAGAACTTGAGAAAGTCCTCCTTATCCTTAAAATGCTTGTAGAAGGTTGCCCTGTGAATATTTGCAGCTTCACAGATTTCAAGCACGGAAATGCTTGAATAATCTCTCTGGGCAAGCAACCCGAAAAGAGCGTCTATTAAAGCTTTTTTAGTCTTGACTATTCGTAAATCCTCTTTTTTTTCCAGCACATCACTCATTTTTATCACCTGCAAATATTGAAATTATTCAAATAAATATACTCGAGTTTCATATGGCTTTGTCACAAAGCCATTATTTGTTATACCTACATCCTTATAGTTACTCAGCAAAAGCTTGCCCTCACCGAGATAAAATCCCTGCGGAGCCTTGAAATTAACCGGCTTTTCTGTGAATGAGCAGACAACAAGCAGCCTTTTACCCTCATAATTTCTCTCATAAACATAGAGGCTTGTGCTGTTTTTATAATGCTCATCATAATTGCCGTAAATAATTATCGGGTTCTCCTTGCGGATTTTTAATAGCCTGCGGTAGAAGTTAAGCAGAGAGTCGGGGTCTTTTTCAGCCGCTTCAACATTGATTTGCTTATAGTTCGGGTTAATGTAAAACCACGGCTCGCCTGTTGTGAAGCCTGCACCGGGTTTATCGCTCCACTGCATGGGTGTTCTTGCGTTCTCTCTGGTAGCACGGTTAGTAATCTCCAAAAATTTTTTATCCGAAACACCGAGCTTTTTAAATATTTTGTAATTATTGAAGGTTATTACATCCTTGTATTTGTTCAAATCGTTAATTTTAATGTTTGTCATGCCTATTTCCTGCCCCTGATAAATGAAGGGGGTGCCGCTTTGGCAAATATACATGACTGCAAGCATTTTTCCGCTTGCAACACGGTATTTCAGGCTACCGAAACGGTCAATAATACGAGGATGGTCATGGTTTTCAATATAGAGCGAATTCCATGCCCTGCCGTAAAGCTTCTTCTGCCAGGCTGTAAAAGCCTTTTTGAGCTTTTTAAGGCTGAACGGCATATGAATCCAGTCCGTCATAAAGCTATCCGCTTCCATGTGCTGAAAATGGAACATCAGATTAAGGTCCTGATTCGGACCCTCCTCAATGAATTTCAGAGCCTTTTCAGGAGTCATTCTGGGAGCCTCGCCGACGGTAAAGCAATCATAGTTGTCAAGAACATCATGCTTGAACTCCGAAAGATATTCATGCAGATGCGGACCGTTTGTGTAATGCTCCATACCGCAGCCGACTGGTAGCGGGAAGCCGTTTGGCAGACCCTCTCTCTTGGAAATATAGGTAATAACATCCTCCCTGAAGCCGTCAACGCCCATATCGAGCCAGTATTTCATGATGCCCTTGACTTCCTGCCGAACCTTGGGATTATCCATATTCAGGTCAGGTTGCTTTTTTGCGAAAACATGGAGGTAGTATTCATCGAGCTTTTCATTATACTCCCATGCGCCCCCTTCAAAGCATGACTTCCAGTTGTTCGGAGGGTTTTTGCCCTTGCCCTTGCGCCAGAAGTAATAGTCGTGATAGGGGCTTTCCTTGCTCTCCATGCTCTTTTTAAACCAATCATGCTCGTCGGAGGTATGGTTAAGAACCAAATCCATAATGACCTTTAAGCCGCGTTTGTGAGCCTCGTCAAGGACTTTTTTGAATATTTTAATATCGCCGTAATCGGGAGAAATGTTTCTGTAATCCGAAATATCGTAGCCATAGTCCGCATTGGGCGAACAGTAGAGCGGAGAGAACCATATTGCATCAACATTCAGCGATTTTATGTAGTCCAGTTTTGATAAAACTCCTTCAAGGTCACCGATACCGTCACCGTTGCCGTCGCAAAAGCTCCTGGGCCATATTTGATAAACGGCTAACTCCTTATACCAATTCCTGCCTACCTTAGATTCCATAAGCTTTCCTCCGTTCTCTCCATGATTTACATCTACTACATAATAAACCCTATTGCAATAAAAATCAACTGTGATTTGAGTACAGGCATTGCAAATGCTCGAATTCCGATGCAATAATTGCTTAGATATTTTTTTACTTACTGCATAGTATACTAACAGAATTCTGTAAAAAAGACAAGCCAAAATATAGTTATTATTATTTAAAATTTAAGATGTGGGCACTTGTTTTTCGTTTATTTTACCATTGAATTATGATTTTTTCAGGACTATAATTATAAGATAGTCATAAATTTCCGAGGTGTTTGCGAGAATATGGCAGGAGTTTTTATAGGCATAGGCTGCGGCCTTCTTGAGTTTTTTCTGCTTTCAAAGTTTACAAAAGCTGTAACAAGCGGCCGTGACAAGTTGCCGGCTGCATTGCTTTTTTTCGCTAAACTCTCACCTGTTGTTGTAATTCTTCCTTGCGCCTTTATTCTCCCGTCACAAATACACCTGATGGGAATTGCGGCTGCCTCGGCTTTGATAATATGCTCATTAATCAAGTTTATTCCTGGAATAAGAAAAAGCAGTAAGGGAAAATGAAAATGAAACAAATTGATACAATTGAAGATTTTCCTAAGGAAACGGAAAAGCGTCCTAAGCGAAGAAACAAGCTGCTCAAATCACTTTTGGTGCTTAT
>JAAZFZ010000296.1 GCA_012511485.1 Clostridiales bacterium
AGTTATTAGCGTTGTGGGTACGGTTGCGGAAAGTATTGTGTTCTCGGGAACGGTTATAACATTTGCATCCATATTCTTCTCCTGTATGGAAGCACTTATGAATATTTTTGTTTGGGGGTCACCATATAACAACTATAATTATAACAGTAGTGCATCTCTGAACTTAAAATACCAGGCATTTAACCCTGTTTTGTTCGGACGAAGCAGTGCTTCTTCACTGTGTGAATTAAAAAGAGATGATGTAAATTCGAAATTTGAGTGGATAGCGCCTGATTATAAAATGACAATAATTTGGCTCTTAGTTGCCGTTGCTATCTTTTTATTTGCTATGTATTTATTCCAAAAAAGAAAGGTTGAAATAAGCGGCTTTACAGGCAAAAGCAAGGTTCTTAATAACATAGTTATTTTTGTGATAGGATTTAGCTTGTTCTGCCTGTCCCTTATAATCTTTTCGGAACTTATGGACGGTAACAAAAGTGTCGTTTTCGGTGCTTTGACTGGTGCTGTGGTATTCCTTATAGTTTTTGGAGTTATTTCGCTTATTCTGACTAGAAGCTTCAAGCAGTTGCTTTCGGAGATGAAGATACTTGGCCTGCATTATGGCATTCTGGCAGTGATAACAGTAGTTTTTACATTCGGATTGTTCGGCTATTCTTCAAGAATCCCCGAAATAAAGGATATCAAATCAGTCTCAATCACCGGCATGTTACCCAACACAATCGTTGATGTGGGCGAAAGCGGATTTAGCGGAGATGGATTAAATTTCTATTATGTCAATGTTTACGGACTGGACAGAGAAAAAATATTATTAACCGAAAATGACTTTAAGATTATAACCGACCTGCACGATTCCATTATTAAAGACGGCAAGCAGGTTATAGTTGATAACAGGAAGTTGCCCGCAGAAAAGCAAGTTAAAGGTGTTTCCTTTGAGATAGTTTATACTTTAAAAAACGGCAAAAAAATTGAGCGTTTCTATCCGATAATGAAAGTGCCTACGCTTAACAAACTCCTTTCGCTTGAGGATACGGACTATTACAGGTACTTTATTAAAAGTGCTTTGACTGAAGATGCAAACCAAGACGATAGTAGTGCTCTAAAAAATGCAAAAGGGTTTTTCAGGGGTGAGAGCACGGAATTCTCACTTGTCCCTTATGATTTGAGTACAGAAAGCATTCTGAAGCTGGACGCAGAAATGAAAATAGAACTCCTCAATGCACTCTCAAAGGATCTATTGGCGCTGACACCCGAGCAAAGATGCAAACCTGAATCAGACGCTATAGGTAACCTTGCTATTAACGGAACTTATTCCGGCAATTATGAAAAGTGGGGCTATCCTGAAAACTCACAGGATGTGACTAAAGAGGAAATCAGGGAGGGCTTAATTGAAGAAACCGAAGCAGCAATAACATATAGCCTTAATGATACCTTGAATTTTTACAGTGTCAGCTGGATTCAGATTACTGAGGATATGAAAAACACCATAAACTTCCTTAAAGCAAACAATATGTACTCCTTGCTTGAGGGAAAGGGCGAATTTGTTTCAGCTCAGGTTATTTCGTCAATCCCGTCACGGAAAAATGCGCTTGGCAGGAATAACTATTATGGCTCCAATGAATCTTTGCTGTTTAATGCTTCAAAAACGCCTGTTCAAAAGGATGATGTGCAATATTATTCTGTTGATGACTTCAAGAACAGTGTTAAGGTTACCGACAAGAATACTATCCGGCAGCTCATAAGTGATTCGTATACTTTTTATTATAACGGAAAGGGTTATTATGTGAAGCTTACCGACAAGGATGAAAGTAATACAATCCTTTTTGTCCCTGCAGAAAAAATGCCGCAAAGCATAGCTTCAAGTGTTGCAAACCTCCCCGATATGGATATTGAAAGCTTCTATAGCGAAATGCCCTACAATATTTACTATTAGCATTGGCTTCTTAACGAAAACACACTAAAAAATTCCAAACTACTACAGGCTTTCG
>JAAZFZ010000297.1 GCA_012511485.1 Clostridiales bacterium
AGGCTGCATGTGTAAGCGCAGTGATGCGTTGAGCTTGGCAGTACTAATAGGTCGAGGGCTTGACCATTAGCTTGGTCTTTACAATCCTTTGCATATACTTCTCCCTTTGTTCAGTTTTCAGGGTATAGCATAATCAACGGGCGTAAGAGCTAAAAAATATGAGCACCTTTAGCTCAGTTGGTAGAGCACCTGACTCTTAATCAGGGTGTCCGGGGTTCGAGTCCCCGAAGGTGTACCATCGTGGCCCGTTGGTCAAGTGGCCTAAGACTCCGGCCTCTCACGCCGGCAACACGAGTTCGAATCTCGTACGGGTCACCAAAAAAAAGAATAACGCCAAAAGGCGTTATCATATAGTCGGTGTTTATGACGATGAGGGCCCACCCGTTCCCATCCCGAACACGGCAGTTAAGCTCATTCGTGCCGAAAATACTTAGCGGGCAGCCGCTTGGGAAGATAGGTCAATGCCGACACTATTGACCGGTTGTTTCAGCCGGTTTCAATTGCCTGTTTAGCTCAGTTGGTAGAGCATGCGGCTGTTAACCGCAGGGTCGTAGGTTCGAGTCCTACAACAGGCGCCACATTGAGAACCACCCCAAAGGGTGGTTTTTTGGCCTTTTTTTAAAAAGTTTATGCGACACGAAAAAAGGGTTTTTCTTCAATATTAGGCCTAAATGTTTTAAACACGTCAAAAATAATATTATTAAGTATTAAGAGGTTAAATATGAAAAACATCATGCAAAAACTAATAAATTTTATGTACGGAAGATATGGTTTTGATAAACTCTCATACTTTTTATTCGTGTTGTGTTTTGTTGTTGCGGTGGTAAATTCCTTTAGAGGCGCTTATACACTATATGCGATTGAACTTGCCATCATTTCGCTCGTATTTTTCAGAGCCTTTTCAAGAAATATATTTAAACGCCAAAAAGAGAGTGAAGCATTTGAAAGGCTTTTGCTGCGTTTGCGTATTTATAAGCTTCAAAAACCATTGAGGAATTTACACCTTAGACTAATATATTTAAGGACTCACCGTTTTCGTAAGTGCCCGAACTGCAAAGAAAACCTTAGGTTAAAAAGGAAAACCGGCAGAAGGGAGATAGTCTGCCCAAAGTGCGGTTACCAATTCAAGATTTTCATTATTTTTTAAGGCTTTGAGCGAATTTTTTATTGAACGAATTCTTTTGCCTATGTATAGTATATAAAGTGAAATTGAAAGCGATAACGGCCTGCTTGTCGGTTTGTTCTCAAAAGGTGACGCAAGGGCTATGCCGGACAAATATGCAGGAATTTAATGATTCGATGACTGCTGCAATCCTCACAGTGCCCGATGCATCGTCACTCACAATTTATCAACAAGGTCAGGCTACAACAGTTGAATCAGCAACTATTAATTTGACATTGCTCCCCGGACAAGGAGTATTTTTCACAGGAGAAGCTCCGGAATAATCATACCAATAAAAAAGAAACGGCAGCGGAGATTTTCCGTTGCCGTTTTGCTCATTTTGATTTTCACAGCGTAATGTCACTGTAAAGGCATTTATCTTTACAAAGCTCGCTGCTTCGGATGTCTGGCTGATGCGATCCGACAAAAAGCCTGACCGTATTTTTCGGAAGAACCCTTTGCCCTGCAGGGTTTACGGGCATTAGCCAATATAGCGGAATATTAACGCTGACCATTTTTGCCTCACCGGCAAGTAAATCTACTTTACACAATCCGCAGAGAGAATAATTGGGAGTTTTATACTCTTCGTTAAAAACGGCATATATCTGAACCGTTTGTGCGGCGTCGGTATTGCCCGTGTTGGTTATATTGACACCGACAGCCACAGAATCCGAGAGCTTTTCGACTTTCATGTCAGAGAATTCAAAGCTTGAGTATGTGAGCCCGAACCCGAAGGGGTAGAGAGGCTCACTTTCGATATATTTGTATGTTCTGCCTTTCATCGAATAGTCCTCAAACGGGGGCAGCTTATCTGTTCCGTGGTAGAAGGTGACCGGGAGCTTGCCGGATGGGCTGAATCCACCAAAAATCATATCGGCAACAGCTCTGCCGCCTACAGCACCCGGGTACCATGCCTGAATAACTGCCTTTGCATTTTGCCCCTGCGGGTTAACATCGATGCAGCTGCCGGAAAGTATAACGATAATAACATTTTTCGCAATATTACAAACCTTTTCAACCAGAATCCGCTGGGCAGGAGGTAGTAGCAAATCAATCTTGTCACCGCTGGCATAGGCATTGTTGGAATCTCCCTCTTCCCCTTCAATTGATGCATCCAGCCCGACACAAAGAACGGTAACATCTGCTTGACGGGCGGCGGCAATTGCCTCGCTAAGTCTATCGTTCTTTTCCCCTGAGTCCTGAGAGCAGTCACGATAAAGATGCGAACCCTGGGCGAAAAACAACCTTGCCTGCGGAAGTGCCTGGCGGATTCCGTCAACAACCGTTATGTATTCGGAGGCGACACCGCAATAGTTTCCTTCAAGTGCTGCCTTTGACTGGGCATTAGGTCCTATCACTGCAATGCTTTTTATTTTGCTTTTTTCAAGCGGAAGGAAATTTTCTTCATTTTTCAGCAATACCAATGACTCACAAGCCATTTTATAGTTCACCTCACGGTGCTCAGGCGAATCAATCACACTGTAAGGGATGCTGTGGTAAGGATTATTTTCATCAAATTCGCCGAGCAGAACTCTTGTTGTCAACAGCCTGACAGCGCTTTCTGTTATAACCTCTTCGGATACAAGCCCTCTTTCATATGCTGCCATAAGAGAATTGTATGCCTCACCGCAGTTAAGGTCGCAGCCGTTGTTTATTGATAGGGCGGAGGATTGAATTGCATCAGCTGTCAGCCTGTGATGCCGATGGATATCGGTTATTGCTCCGCAGTCAGAAACAACATGACCCTTAAAGCCCCATTCTTTACGCAAAATATCACACAAAAGCCTTTTTGAAGCACAGCAAGGCTCTCCGTTTACAGAGTTATAAGCTCCCATAACCGCCTCAACTTCCGTGTCCTTGATTATCCGCTCAAATGCAGGCAGGTAAGTGTCAAACAGGTCATGGTCGTCAACAACTGAGTCAAAGCCGTGCCGAATGCCTTCCGGCCCGCTGTGAGCAGCAAAATGCTTGACGCAGGCGGCGCCCTTGAGGTATTCACCTTCACCCTTGAGTCCGTTTACAAAGGAGGCACCCATATGTGTTGCCAAAAACGGATCCTCGCCATATGTTTCCTGCCCCCGTCCCCAACGAGGGTCCCTGAATATATTAACATTCGGTGACCAGAAGGTAATGCCCTTGTAGCGACCCCTGTCATTATTCTCATTTGCTGCGTTGTGCTTTGCTCTGCCTTCATGTGCAATTACTCGGGCAACCTCACCCAGCAGTTCTGAGTTAAAGGATGCAGCCATGCCGATAGCTTGCGGGAACACCGTTGCGGTGCCAGCCCTTGCGACTCCGTGCAAAGCCTCGTTCCACCAGTTATACTCTTTAATATTAAGGCCGCTGACGGCTTTTGCTTTGTAGACAAGCTGATTAGCCCTCTCCTCAATGCTCATTTTCTCTACCATTGAGCTAGCTATTTTTTGTGCTTGATCTCTTTTCATGGTTAACCTCCCGCTTTTTTAATGGTTTAATAGATTATATATTTATTAAATGAAAAATTCAACAATATTTAACATTCTTTTATTTGAATACAGCATATTATATTGACAAAAATTGGCATATAAGCTATCATATTCGTTGAACTCTTGATAATTAAGCTCCGAATGAAAAAACAGTGAGGGTGGATGCTATGTTAAACAATGACTACTATTCGTCAAGAATCAAGGGGAATGTGGTTAGCCTGCGCTTTGAGGATTTTTTGCAGAGTGCGGAGAATCCCTTCCCTAAGACGAGAATCTATGATTTTATGACAGTCGGGCCATTTGCCGCAAAGACAGACGGAGCCTTTGAAACTGAATATTTATATCAAAGGCACAAGGTTCTGGCAATTGATTACCTTTTAAGCTCAGGCGGCGAAAAGAATGCGGCACCATATCTCGGTTTAAAAATAAAAAACGACTATTTCGGTGAAGAATATCTCAGATGGACTTGTGGAGTGAATAAGGATGAGGCGTATTACAAGGCAATTTTTTCAACAGAGCAAAGAAACTGCGTTTTCTATTCCGCTTTGTATGTGGATTGTGAAAAAGCCTATGATGCAATAATATGCCATGAAACATCCGGCTGCCAGCTCTTTCTCAACGGCGAGATGGTTGATAATCAACCCTACGGCAGAGTCAAAGGCATAAGAACCACAGGCAGGCAGGTTGCAGTGACCTTCAACAAGGGCAGGAACCTTGTTATGTTCAAGCTCAGAACGGGGTATATCTGCGACTCCTTTGATTTGGGGATAGCGTACTGCACCATCTACCCTGTAGCCGTCAGGAGCGGGAACATCGGAATCTCTTACCCCGAGAGGACAACGGCATATTTCGGTACCGCTCAGGTACCCAGGCAGATATTTCCGGCCTTTGCGGGAGCTTTCAGCGATACCCAGGGCGGCACTGTCAGCTATTACGCAAAGGGCTTTTCTCAGAGCATTGATGTGCCTTCTCTAAAACCGGGCGAATGTGTGCCTGTGAGGCTGAGTGTCCCGACAGCTGAGGAAGAAGAAACTACAGAGGTTTCTCTATCCGTCAGGGAGCAGGGGGCTCAAGAGAGGGTGCGCAGCATTTTTGTGCAGACACTGCCTTATTGCGGGTATGAAGGTGTTGAGCTTTACAGCTCGGATTTCCATTTTGACACTACATATCATCAGGAGCAGAGAACCTATGCAATGGGTGCGATATATCTTACAAAATGCATGGTTGAGGAGCTCAAAAGGAACCCGAATTTCAAGGCGACGCTTTCGGAGATTGATTATCTGCATCCCTATTATTCAATCTACCCTGAGGACAGGGAGACTATTAAAAAAGCATTTGAGCAGGGCAGGGCTGAGGCGGACTGTTTTTATAACCAGCCAAATGACCTGACCTCCTCGGGTGAGGGATTTGCCCGCAACCTTATTTACGGCCAGCTCTATCACCGTGATGTTTTGGGCAGAATTACTCATATATATTCTCCCGGCGATGTTTTCGGGCACTTTAACCAGCTTTCGCAGGTTTGCGCAAAGGGCGGGACAACTGGGGTGCGATGGGGCAAAACTGTTTCGGGGCTTGACAGTGTTCTCCACCATATTTCACCCGACGGAACAGATATAATTCATAACAAGGGTGTTGATATGAAATCCGCCATGAGGCTCGGGCTCAAGCATTGCTACGAAAGCTCCGGGCTTCTCCCGAATGTTGCCGCTTACCCGCAGGATGGTAACACTGATTGGCAGAAGGAAACAATAACAAAGGCAGCCAGCTCCGTTTTTTCCGAGCTGGATTTCGGAATTGCACAGGACGATAGGGAGCAGAAGGAACAAAAAGGCATTTCCAATATGGAGGTTTCGTCCAGGGACCTTACTCAGCACCATTCGGGTGTGCTGCTGACAAGAACCGATTTTAAACAGGCAAACAGGCTTTGCGAAAATCTGCTTATCACTGCTGAAAAGCTTTCAACAATTGCTGCAATGTACTCAGCGCAATACCCTGAAAAAGCTCTCGATAAGGCGTGGAGGCAATTGCTTTGCGCCCAGCACCATGATTCAATAACCGGAACAAACAATGAGATATCCTTTGTGGATTTAATGATAGAATACCGTGAAGCACTGGAGCTTGCGGCGGATATTGTCAACAGGGCAGCCGTTTTTCTCGCATCGGGTGCAAAAATTAAGGCGGGCGAAATGCCTTACTTTATCTTTAACCCACATACCTGGGCAAGATGTGAGCCATGCGAAATATTATTGCCTGAATATGCCTGTAAAGGCCATTCCCTTTACGACGAAAAAGGCAGGGAATACAGACTTCAGGCTGTTGATTCGGATTCCAAAAAGGGAGTTTTCATTCCTAAGGTTCCCGCATTAGGCTACGCTGTCTATATACTCAAAAAATCGGATAGCGTAGCAGAGGTCAGCTTTGGCTCCGACAATACAATTGAGAACAGATTCTACCGCGTCAGGGTTGATGAAAAGCTGGGCGGCGGGATTGTTTCCATCTATGACAAAATCAACAAAAGAGAGGTTCTCCGCACCGACACTGACGGCCCGGCAAACAGAGTTGCCGTGCTGCGTGAAGTAGCTGACAGAATGGAGGCTCAGCACGAATTATATACAACCGGCCAAAAGCTGTTTTCAAGCGATTACAAGGCTAAGGTTGTCATCGAAAAGTGTGAGCTTTATGAGAAGCTGACAATATATGTAAAGCTCGATATAATCGCAAATGTCAAGCAGGAGATTGCCCTGTATAAGGGCATTGACCGCATTGACCTGAAAACCTCCGTTGAGGACTACCTTGGCAGAGACGATTTGTTTACCTTAACCTTTCCCGTTGACATTAAGGGCGGCAAAACGGTCTATGACGACAGGTATGCTCCCCATGTCTGCTCAAAGAGCAAAAACAAGCTTTCCTTCCAAACTCATCAGCATGCCTCCTTTTCGCATAGCCGCATAGTGCCTGCAAACCAGTGGATTGATTTAGGGCCGACAGTTACCGTTGCATTTATGAAAAACGGCAAACCGCTCGGTGATATCAATATCGGCATGACTTCCATAATCAGGCATGATGAAAGCAAGGAATTGAAGCTGATATCAAATAAGCTGTTAACGGCGCTGACCAAAAAGGCAATTCCGGTCACCCAATTCCCCGACACCGAGCAGCAGGGTCACACTAAGGTCATCCATTTCAACGAGGATTTGACTAATACAGATACCAGATTTGTCCTTTGCGTTGAAGGGGAAAACAACGAATACGAAAACAAAATTTTGTCAGCTCTCAAGCCTTCACTTAAAAAGAGATATGAAAACAATGTCGGCAAAAAGGGTATTTCCATCCTCTTCCTCAGGGATAGTGATAACGCTTTTGGCAAGCCCATTGATGTTTTGCTTGTCAAAGCGAAGAATATTGATAAGCTGGAGGCCTTTATTAATGATGTTTCACGCCAGCTCGAGGCGGGTAGGTGGCTGATTCTCGATGATGTTATTTGTGCAACTCAGGCAGGCTTTACCGACGATTACGGCGTTGCGGTAATTAATCAGGGCACGATTTCATGCTCCGTTGAGGGCGAAAATATGCTCAACATGATGCTCTTCCACACCGCTGATTTTTATGGTAATATCGGCAACACCACAGGCGGCGAACAGCTCATTCCGGAGGAAAAAACTCATTCGTTTCTGTATTCAATTTATCCGCACAAGGGCAGCTACAGGGAAGCAAAGCTCTATCGTAAGGCTTTCGAGGTCAATGACCCGCTGTTCTCAATTTGCAATGTTTCACCCGCAAAAAATCAACCTCTGCCGCTTTCAAAGAGCTTTATAAAATGTAATGAGGATTTCATAATAACCACAATAAAAGCGGGCGGCTACCCAATGGCTGCGATGAAGGGCAGATTCGGCTCGATAGAGGAAAGAGGCCTAATAATCAGAGGCTTTGAACCCAACGGCACTAACGGCACCGCTGTAATTAAATTTGATTTTGATATCGATAGTGCCGAGAGTGTCAATCTTCTCGAAGAAGAAAATCGGGCAGTAAAACACGGCAAAAACTCGCTGAGATATATCGTCGGCTCACATTCAATCGAGAGCTTTAGGTTCGGGATAAAACGGGCATCGGAGCAAATCGGTGCGTCAAAGCTCGGCATCGAAAAGGAGCCAGTTGAGCCCGTTTATGTTAGGAGCTGGGAGCATGACCTCGGCTCAATGCCCTTAGGTTATTTCAGTGTTGTGGGCGTCATAGGCAAAAGGGTGGAAAAAATTGATGACCTTCATTATCGTTTTAATGTTTCTATTGTCAACAACAAAGCTGATGCGGGTGCTTCGGGTAAAATGACGCTTCTGCTTTCAAAAGGCTTTTCTTCGGATAAAATTGAGTTTGAGTATAACCTTGCACCGAATGACTATAGAATATATCCTATTGTCATAACTAAGCCCTCTGTGGAAGCTAATGGCATAATCAGGCTTCATTATCAGGATGATGGTCAGAGCTTTGAAGATATTTTTGAATTCGGATATTTTAACCCCGAAATTGACCTGAGCATTATAGGCAATAGGATTAAAGCCGTTGTGTCAAATTTCACGGGTGAGGATATTAACGGCGAGCTTTCCCTTGCAACTCCGTTTGAAACATGGAAAACAGGCGGTTTCAACAAGGCCGCCTTTGGCAATATCTCCCCGAGAACGCTCAAGGTTGATATAAAAAACGGCGAGCAAAGGGAATACATTTTTAATGTGGAATTCGATAAGAGCGACATTCTGCTTTCCTACTGGGCGGTTGCAAAACTCATGATTAACGGCAGGATTCACTTTGCCTATGCCTGCAAAAGGGGAGAGCCCCACAACCTCTCGTCGAGCTTCTTTTATAAGCATGTCCGTCAGGATAGCGGTTCAATGAAAAAACTGCTTGAAATGAACTAAAAAACATATTGACAATTATCTATATGTTGCATATAATATATATAGATAGCTATCTATGTGAGGAAAAGGAATGGATAAAAGATACTATAATACGGCAAGAGTTTTCAAGGCCTTGTGTGACGAAAACAGGGTGCGAATTCTTGAAATGCTGCAAACAGGGGAGAAGTGTGCCTGCCATCTCCTTGAAGCCTTGAGGGTCACACAGCCCACGCTCTCGCACCACATGAGAATATTGTGCGATTCGGGCATAGTCGAAAGCCGAAGAGAGGGAAAATGGACATATTACAAGATTTCCGCAAGTGGAGTGGCGGGCGCATTTAATCTGCTCAATGAAGTTACAAAGCAAAAGTAAAAGAAGAAAAAGTATAAGCAAAAGGGCTTATTGCCCTTTTTAGCAGCGTTATATATAGAGATATCTAAATATATCTATCTGAAGGAGATGATATTCTGGCAAAAGTACAGGCAGCCTGGGACTTCTTTCAGAACCAGCTTCTGGGCATGAAATGGCTGAACACCCTGATTGGGAATTTGCTAACCTCTGCAGGGCTTGATTTGAATTCACACATAGTCGGCAGCGTTCAGTTTTTTCTGTTTGACATAATCAAAATTTTTGTTTTGCTTGCAGTTCTCATTTTTATAATTTCATATATTCAAAGTTATTTTCCCCCTGAAAGGACAAAAAGAATTGTCGGCCGTTTCCACGGAATAGGTGCAAATTGCCTGGCAGCATTGCTCGGCACGGTGACCCCGTTTTGCTCATGCTCGTCCATCCCTCTGTTCATCGGCTTTACGGGAGCGGGTTTACCCTTAGGTGTCACCTTATCGTTTTTAATTTCGTCTCCGCTGGTTGACCTCGGCTCGTTAATTCTGCTTATGAGCATTTTCGGGTGGAAGGTGGCGGCGGCTTATGTCGTGGTCGGACTTATCCTATCGGTAATATGCGGGACAATAATTGAAAAGCTGCATATGGAGAAGTATGTTGAAGAGTTCGTCTTAAATGCATCAGGTGCAGACATTGATTCACCGGAGCTTACAAGGCGTGACAGATTGGTATATTCTAAGGGACAGGTTTTGGCGATTGTTAAAAAAGTATTCTGGTACGTTGTTGCGGGCGTCGGCATCGGCGCCGTCATACACAACTGGATACCTGCCGAATGGATTGGAGTGGTGCTCGGCGAAAGGAATCCGTTTTCGGTGCTCGTTGCGGCAGTGGTCGGCATCCCTATGTATGCAGACATTTTCGGCACAATACCGATAGCGGAGGCATTATTCTCAAAGGGCGTCGGGCTTGGCACGGTGCTTGCCTTCATGATGGGCGTTACCGCACTTTCTCTGCCCTCAATGATAATGCTCAGGAGAGCAATTAAGCCCAAGCTACTCGCTTTGTTCATCGGCATTGTGACAGTGGGTATAATTATTATAGGCTATGTATTCAATGCACTGCAATTTATATTTGTATAAGGAGCGCATGATATTATGGGAATTTTTAAGAAAAAAAGCTGTTGCTCAGGCAGCACGGAAGCGGAGTTAAGCAATGACTCGCCCGTTAAAATTCTGGGCGGCGGGTGCGATAAGTGCAACAAGCTTGAAGCGAACACTCTTGAGGCATTGAAGGCTCTGTGCATGGACACTACCGTAGACCATGTCAGGGATTTTGCTCAAATCGCAGCTTATGGCGTTACGACAACTCCGGCACTCGTTTATAACAAAAAAGTCCTCAGCTTAGGCAGAGTGCCTGATACTCAGGAAATAATAAATCTATTAAAAAAGGAGATTTAATAATCTCAGCACAACAGAAAAGGGCGTATCATTGGCTTCATGCAAGCTGGTGATACGCCCTTTTGTTTATATTGGATAGGATAGAGGTTGACAATACACTTTAACCTCTCGCTGCTATTCTTCACTTCGACATATTTCTATTATATCCTCGCATGAAACAACATTTTTAAATATATGCCGTGCAATTCTACTTGCGGCAGTGGTATAAAAATTATTATCACAGAAAAACTCCAGAGGCGTGCCGTCGGATATTATCTCACCGTCAAATAACAGACCACAGCG
>JAAZFZ010000298.1 GCA_012511485.1 Clostridiales bacterium
CTCTTGATAAATACAAGCAAAATTTCGTTTCTACCCAATGGGGAGAAGAGAAATACAAGTGGGAAGCAGTCAAGTGCTTTCAGGACAATTGGGATGTGAATGCGGATAATTTCGCCGCCATGCTGGCCCTTTCCTTGTCAAAAACGGGTAATTTGCTCGCCTCCATGAACAACTTCCCGGCGGGGATGATTGAGAAATTTGCGCAAGCCGCGCCTGAAGACGTGCGGGCGATGTTCATTGACCTGTTCGATGAGAGCAAGGACATCGTTTCCAGAATTTCAGATTTTAAGGCCCAATCATCCATTTTGCTCGAAAAACATGGCAACGGAGCGAAACAGCATTTTCAGTATGAAAATGCCGTCAGCACCTACTTATGGCTCCGATATCCCGATAAATACTACATCTATAAATACGGCGAAATTAAAACCGTCGCAGAAGTTCTCGTCAGTGATTATCGATTTAAGAAAGGCGCGTATGCTGATAACATGCGCAGCTTTTATCGTTTTTATGATGAGCTGTGTACGGAAATCAAGAAGGATGAAGAGCTCCTGCGTCTGCTTAAATCCCAGCTAACGGAGGAATGCTATCCAGATCCGGAATACAGAACACTTACAATCGATGTCGGTTTTTTCATCAGCCGCAACTTTCCGCAGAAAAATATCTTACCTACTGACGACTGGCTCCCAACAGATTACTCGCCTAATATTTCTGTTGAAAAGTGGGTAGAGCTTCTTAATGACCAAAATGTGTTTACGGCTGGAAGCCTCGAAATTATGAAGCGCATGAAGGATCACGGCGGGCAGGCGACTTGCACCCAACTCTCCATCAAATACGGTAAAACCAAGAACTTTTATAACAGCGGTTCTTCTGCATTGGCGCGTCGTGTTGCCGATAAAACAGGCTGTCCTGTCATGGATAGAGACGAAGAGAGTTTTCGCTGGTGGCCGATTTTGTATATTGGCCGCTATGCGGAGAAGGAAGACCCCGGCATCTTTATCTGGAAATTGCGTGATGAGTTATCGGCTGCCCTCGATATGGTTGATCTAAGCGAGGTTCCTCTGTACGATAATCTGGCAGAGGGAGAAAACTTCTGGTGGCTGAATGCAAATCCGAAAATCTGGAGTTTTTCCGATATCGGGGTTGGCGAAGAACAGTCATATACACTTTACAATGATAACGGCAACAAACGCCGCATTTTTCAAAATTTCCTGGATGCAAAAGCCGGAGACATGATAATCGGGTATGAATCGAGCCCCGTCAAACAAATTGTTGCAATTTGCAGGGTTAGTGCGAAACAAGACGGTGAAAAAATCATTTTTGAAAAAATTGAGGGACTTTCCTCACCGATTGATCATAAAACGCTGAAAAGCTGTTCTGAACTGGAAGGGATGGAATATTTCAGCAATGCGCAAGGCAGCCTGTTTAAGTTGTCAAAGGATGAGTACGAATTTCTCATCGACATGATTCGAGATGAAAACCCTCTTCCAAAAGAAGAAAAAAGAGAGAAGTACGGCAAGACGGACTTTCTGAATGAGGTTTATATGACAGAGAGCCGCTATGACATGCTTCTTTCTGTCCTGAATACCAAAAAGAACATCATTTTGCAGGGCGCACCCGGTGTGGGGAAAACTTTCGCGGCAAGGCGCCTCGCATACTCGATAATTGGAGAAGTGGATGATAGCCGCGTTGAATTCGTCCAGTTTCACCAGAATTATTCTTACGAAGATTTCATGATGGGGTATAAACC
>JAAZFZ010000299.1 GCA_012511485.1 Clostridiales bacterium
GTCCACGCTTCCTCAGGTACAACAGGCAAGCAGACAGTTGTCGGCTACACAAAGAGAGATATTGAAATTTGGTCAGAAGGAACAGCAAGGGCAATTGTTGACGCTGGTGGTAAAAAAGAGGACTATATACATATATCCTACGGCTACGGACTTTTTACGGGTGGTCTGGGTCTGCATTACGGTGCCGAAAAGCTCGGCGCAACGGCAATTCCAGTTTCATCCGGCAACACTAACCGACAAATTCAGATTCTTGAGGATTTCGGTTCAGATATTATCTGCTGCACTCCGTCTTATGCGATGTTTATCGGCGAAACGCTAAGAGAAAAGGGGATTGATCCAAAAGAGCTTCCTCTAAGGGCAGGCATTTTCGGTGCCGAGGCATGGAGTGAAAACATGAGGAAGGAGATTGAAAAATCTCTCGATATCAAGGCTTATGATATTTATGGTCTTTCTGAAATAGCTGGGCCAGGAGTTGCATATGAATGCTCCGAGCAGAGCGGAATGCATATTTGTGAGGATTTCTTCTATCCCGAAATTGTTGACCTGGATACCCTTGAGCCTTTGCCGGACGGCACCTTCGGTGAGCTTGTTTTCACCTGCATAGGTAAAGAGGCACTTCCACTCATCCGTTACAGAACCCGTGATATATCTGCAATAACCAGAGAAAAATGCTCATGCGGCAGAACATTAATTAAAATGCACAAGCCCAAGGGCCGTTCCGATGATATGCTGATAATTCGCGGTGTAAATGTCTTTCCATCTCAGGTGGAGCATGTTATACTGTCATTGGGCATGAAGCCGAATTATCAGATTATTGTTGACAGAATCAATAACCTTGATGTTATGACCGTCCGTATCGAAATGTCCGATAAAATGTTCTCTGACTCCGTCAAGGGTATTGAGGAGGTTGAGCGCAGAATTAGCTCCTCAATGCAAACTACTCTCGGAGTATCGGCAAAAATTAACCTTGTTGAGCCTCACTCATTGCCACGCTCGGAGGGCAAGGCTGTTAGAGTAATTGACAACAGAAAAATATGAATTGCATAAGGGAGGAATAGATATGTCAATCAAACAAATATCAATATTTGTAGAAAACAAACCCGGCAGGTTGGCGGAAATAACCGAAATTCTTGCGAAGAACAACATTGATATCAGGGCGTTATCAATCGCAGATACGACAGATTACGGAATTCTC
Source organism: Clostridiales bacterium (assembly GCA_012511485.1). GTDB lineage: Bacteria > Bacillota > Clostridia > Oscillospirales > Acutalibacteraceae > JAAZFZ01. Next base: position 1,196 of record JAAZFZ010000299.1, read on the forward strand.
CGTTTGATTGTCAGCCATCCCGATGAGGCTGTGGAGGCAATCAAGAACGAGGGGATGGCCGTTTCGGCAACAGAGGTTCTCGCAATCGGTATTCCCGATGTACCCGGTGGATTTGCAAAAGCAATTAAAGTTCTCGCCGAAAACGGAATCAGCGTTGAATATGCATATGCATTTATTACTCCTTCCGTTGGCACCGCTTATGTTATTCTGCGTGTAGAAGACAATGAAAAGGCAATGAAAACTCTTGAGTCAAAGGGAATCAAGCTCATTAAACAAGCGGATATATTTAATAATTAATACTTTAGACGGCAGTTTTGATATTTCAAAGCTGCCGTTATTGTATTATTATTGCTAATTAGTACCAAACGGAGGAGAGTTAATGTCAGTCAGTTCAATCATTTTTGCGGTATTATTTACCTCCTTTGCCATTTCATACGGCTGGGGGATGAGAGGGTGCATAATCGGCGGCGAAAAGGGTGCGATGCTACCGGGGGCGCTGCTCGGCCTCCTGCTTGCAAGATTTTCAGGTATTGATGTGTTTATTGATAACTTCTGGATTTTTGCAGCAGTCGGAGCTTTGTCAATGTCTTATGGCGGTGCGCAAACATATGGTCAGACATTGGGCTTTGTTTTGCACAGAGATGCACCGGACTATAACAAGAAAAAGGGTTATTTTGCGCTTGCTCTAAAGGGTTTGCTTTGGTTCGGCATTTGCGGTGCGTTACTCGGCATGAGCTTCAGTGCCGTAACGGGAGCGATATATAAAAAGCAAGAATTGTTGCTTCTGTTCCTTACCTTGCCCTTAATCCAATTTTTGGGTGTCAAAATATTCAATACGCCTTATAATAAAGAAAAAGGTGTTTTCCCGAAAATCTATTTTTCAATTGATAGGCGAGAGGAGTGGGGCGGCAATCTCATTCTACTTGCAGAGCTTATTATCTTCATGTTAATAAAAGGGGATTACTTTGCGGCAAAAATGTGCTTGGCAGGCTGCCTTGGCGGTGCCGTAGGCTGGGTTGTTGCAATCTTTTTGTTTGATATTACAGCACACAGACTCAAAAACGGTAAATACATATTGGGAAAAGCTCAGGAAAATAACTTTATTGACAACTGGAAGATAATGGAATACGCATTGGGGGCAATAGGCGGATTCAGTATATCGCTTTGCTTTTGCCTCAATCATAAAACAATTTTACAATATGCCGATATTGTCAACTCAAACGTAGGAATCTGGAATGCCCTGGGCAGCAAAGGAAATGCGCTTTCATGGGCGGCGTTTGGGATATTATTTGCTTCTTTGTTAATATTTGCAATAGCATTTATTATTCTAAGAAATCGAAAAATAAAAACCGATAGATTTGAAAACGTCTTCGAGCTTGTTGAGAGAGCCTTATATTCAGCTATCCCTCTACTTCTTATAATGCTAGGCTCAATAAATATGGCGCAGCTTATGTCTTTTTTTGCAATCTATTGGGTTCTTATGGAAAAAATTTGCTCCGAAGCTATTAAAGGCTATAAACATAAATATTTAGTATGCAGTGTTTTTGCAGTAACGGCACTGTTAATCTTTGCCGGTGAAATAATCTTAGGCAGCTACTCGATTTGGATAACTTGGCTGCTTTACTGTGGTGTTTATGTAGCCGCTGAGATTCTGAGGTTATTCAATAAAGACAGAGTTAAAAGGCATATGCAAGCGTGTGACCGAAACTCAAGCCTTATTTCGTGTCTCGGCTCTTCGTTAAC
>JAAZFZ010000300.1 GCA_012511485.1 Clostridiales bacterium
CTGGGTTGCAAAAGAAGAGCGCCGTGTCAACGCCAATAGTCTTTTGGGTGTTTTCTCATCAGGCATTATGGTTGGCACACAAATCAGAATTATTGCAGGCGTCGCAGATGTAGAGCAGGCTTTTGATGAGCTGGTCAAGCTTATCAATTCAGGTTTTGCCGAGTAATTTTGCAGCTTTTATATGATTTTCAGGCTCGCATTTATGCGAGCCTTTTATCTTTTTTCGTTTGACTTCTTCGTCAAGCAGAAAAAACCGCTTGCTGTTCAAAGAATGAATAATATATAATATTAACGATGGGGCGGGTATTCGTTTCAGACGGGAAACAAAAGTAAAGGGGTGATATTTTGAACGAAAAACTAAGGACTTTGAGAAAAAAGGCTATGAATCTTCCGCTGACACCGGGAGTTTATATAATGAAGGATTCAAAGGGCAGAGTAATATATGTTGGTAAGGCAAAGGCACTAAAAAACAGAGTCAGCCAGTATTTCGGCTCTCAGAATAATCATCAAATAAAAGTTATAAAAATGGTCGAGAATGTTGCGGATTTTGATTATGTTCTCTGCGACAGCGAGTTCGAGGCTCTTGTTCTCGAATGCAGCCTCATAAAGCACCACAGCCCGAAATACAATATTCTGCTCAAGGATGACAAGGGATATAATTATATAAAAGTGACAAACGGTGAATGGAGAACCATATCCGCCGTCAAGCAAAAGCTCAATGACGGCGCAGAGTATATCGGACCATACACCGGCTCATATACAGTAACCTCTGCAGTCGATGAAGCGCTAAAAATATTCAGGCTTCCACAGTGCTCAAAATCCTTCCCGCGGGACTGCGGCAAGAGCCGCCCTTGCCTGAATTACTTTATTAACCAGTGCTGTGCTCCCTGCTCGGGCAAGGTAAGTCATGAGCAGTATAGCGAAGCTGTAAACGATGCGATTGATTTTATTAAAGGAGGCAGCGCCGCCGCTCTTAGGGATTTGCATAAACGAATGGAGGAGGCCGCAGAGGGTCTTGATTTTGAGAGAGCTGCAAGGATGCGTGACAGGATAGCGGCAATAAAAAAGCTCAATGAAAAGCAAAAGGTTGTTTCAACAGGCTCAAAGGTAATGGATGTCTTTGCAGTGGCGGAGGAAAAGGAAAAGGCGTGTCTGACAGTTCTCCGCTTTGATGAGGGCAGGCTTTATGACAGTGAGCACTTCATTATCGAACGCCCCGAAAACCCCTCAGAGGCACGCAGGGAGCTTATCCGCGGCTTTTATTCAATCAGAGAAAAGGTTCCCCCGAAAATCTGCATTGATGCAGAGGTTGAGGATACCCAACTTATTACGCAATGGCTCTCATCCCTTGCGGGCAGAAAGGTGAACCTTGTTGTGCCACAGAGAGGGGAACAGGCACAGCTTGTTGAAATGTGCAGAAAAAACGCCGCTGAGAAGCTTGCGCAGACAGTCGGAAGGGCAGGCAGGGAAACGGCAGCACTTGACGAGCTGGCAAAGCTTCTGGGACTCAGCTCGCCTCCTGAATATATCGAGGCATATGATATCTCCCACACAGCGGGCAGCGACAATGTTGGCGGCATGGTGGTTTACAAAAACGGTGCCCCTCTTAAATCCTCTTACAGACGGTTTGCAATAAAAGGCTTTTCGGGGCAGGATGATTATGCCTCGATGAGCGAGGTGCTTACAAGAAGATTTCAGCGTTATGTTGATGAGGGCGAAAGTGAAAGCGGTTTTGGCAAATTGCCCGATTTGATTCTGCTCGACGGTGGGCAGGGGCAGCTTCATGCCGTTTTGCCCGTACTCAAACAGTTCGGTCTCAACATACCCGTGTTCGGAATGGTTAAGGACAGCAGCCACCGCACCCGTGCCATAGCCTCCGACGGGGGAGAGATAGCAATTAATTCAAAGCGTCAGGCGTTCACGCTTGTTTCGGGTATTCAGCAGGAGGTTCACAGATATTCCGTTGAGTATCACCGAAAAAAGCATAAGAGCTCAAGCCTTTCAACCACTCTGACCTCAATTGAGGGTATAGGCGAAACAAGGGCAAAGGCTCTTTTGCGCCATTTCAAAACCCTCAAGGCCATAGCTCAGGCAGATATTGAGGATTTGAAAAAGGTAAAGGGAATGAACGAAAAGGCTGCGAACGCAGTATACACGGCATTCAGAGAAGAATAAAACAAATATACGGAAAATATACGTGTGTAAAAGTACAAATGGCTTGACAATATACCGCAAAAAATGGGATAATATATAATATGGAAGAAAACTGTAACGGGGTATTAAGATGAGAGTTATAACCGGCTCCGCCAGAGGGAGAACACTGCAGACCCTTTCGGGCGAGGATGTGCGCCCGACTGTTGACAGGGTTAAGGAAGCTGTTTTCAGCATAATTCAGTTTGAAATAGAGGGCAGGAGAGTTCTTGATTTGTTCGGCGGCTCCGGTCAGATGGGCATAGAGGCTCTGAGCAGGGGCGCAGAATCCTGCATTTTTACGGATATTGACCGAAACGCCGTTGATGTGATAAAAGCAAATCTAAAAACCACCGGCCTTTCTGATAAAGCTCAGGTAATTCAGGCAGATGCCATCTCCTTTCTTAAAAATAATCAGCAGAGTTTTGACATAGTATTTCTTGACCCTCCTTATTCAGCGGGGCTTATGCAGAAGGTCTTGCCCCTTGCCGCCGCAAGAACGGCGAAAGGCGGAGTGATAGTTTGTGAATCGCCCTTAAAAGAGGAGCTACCGGAAAATGCAGGCGGTATGTCGATTTACAGGAGCTATAAGTACGGCAAAACAAAAATTACAGTTTATAGGCCGACTGAAATTCAGAGTTAGTTAGGTGGAGTTGGAATTGAAGATAGCAATTTGTCCCGGCAGCTTTGACCCCATTACTCAAGGGCATCTCGACATAATCAGGCGTACGGCAAAGATGTTTGATAAGGTAATAGTTGTTGTAATGGTTAACTACCACAAAAAAACAAGCACCTTTACCGCTCAGGAGCGCAAAAATATGATTGAGCGCTGCACACAGGGCATGACAAATGTGGTTGTTGATACTTATGTAGGGCTTCTGGCGGAATACGCTAAAAAACATAATGCAATAGCAGTCGTTAAAGGCCTTAGGGCGGTATCGGATTTTGAGGATGAATTTCAGCAGGCATTGACAAACAGAAAGCTTAACCCTGATATGGAAACGATTTTTGTCACAGCAGAGGCCGAGTATATGTTTTTGTCCTCAAGCGTTGTCAAACAGGTTTGCGAGTTCGGCGGCAGCATTGCCGAATTTGTTCCATCTGAAATCCATGACGATATTGTTAAGAGAATACAAGCTAATAAAAAATTTTAACCATTGACGAGAGGATGTGTCAGCATGGCTATGGGCGTTGATGATATGGATATGAGCGTCAATATTGATGATTTGCTTGAAAAGATTGAGGATATCCTTGACAGCGGCACAAGCATTGCATTTATGAACAAAACAGTTGTCGATGTCAGGGCTATCAGAACCTGCATTGAGGATATCCGCCTTAATATGCCGACGGTCATTGAGAATGCCTACAATATCACCGCCGACAGGAGCAGGATAATCGCTGACGCGAAAGCGCAGGCGGAAGAAACCGTAGCAACCGCCAGGAAGAAGGCGGAGGCTCTCACCGGCAAGGCAAAGACGAAGGTCGATGAGTACCTGTCTAAGTCGGAGGAATACTCCGCAAGAGTTATGACTCAGGCAGAAACAGATGCGCAGAATACTTTGAAGCAAGCGCAGGAGCAGGCGTCAAAGCTCATTGATGAGCATGAAATTACCCGCCAGGCAAAGAGCTATGCGGCTCAGATAAGGAAAAACGCAGAGGATGAAAAGGCAGTTATACTCAATGAGGCAAAGCAGACCGCCGATGAAATTATGGCAAGGGCACAAAAATGGTCAAATGAAATCAGAGTGGCGGCAAGTGGCTTTGTTGATGATATCATTAAAGATACCGAGTCCTCGCTTGCCAACAGCATCAATGAAATCCGCTCCGCAAAGCAAAGCCTGCATTCAGCTATTAAGAATAACGAAAAGAACTAAACCTCAATTTTTTCCTGATTCCCCGATTTTTCCTGCTTGTGTGTGTTCTGATTAAGTTCACCTGAAATGCGCAGACCGTACCGAAGGCAGCACTGCTTATAATAAGGCCAAACATATGCTGTGGGAAATATAAGTGTGCAGAGCAAAAACCAAGGCAGGAAGCTTAGTTTAAACATAAATATCTTGATGCACTGCCCGTTTGTTCGGGCGGTGCTTTTTTTAATTACCTGAGCAACCTTTGCATGCGGATTCTTAGCTAGGTAAATCGGTGATAGAAAATATCGCTGAGATACAATCATATAGAACACTACACCAATAATAAATGCCGCGGCCGAGCTGCCCAGAAGGGCAATAAGGAGGTTTATTTCAACAGTGCCCTGCGAGAGAGTTACCCAGCAGACAGTCAGAATTATTAAGCACGGCATAAGAAAAACGAAACCCCACATTAACCGCAGAAAGGTAACACTCAGCCAGAACCTAACGCTTTTAAAAGCGTTTTTGGGCGAATACCAGAACATAACCCTTGAAGCTCTGGGCCTTTTACCCCCAGCCGAGCTTAAAAACCACGCTTCACGTCCCGTTCTCAGCGGAGCCAACAGAAGAACTGTGCAGAAAAGAAACAAAGCTGCCGCAGCAAGCCTTGTGGCGGCAGGCAGCCAAATCCGCTTTGAAATCAAAAAGTCAGTAATTCCCTGAACTTCAAATAAGAGCTTGATAAGAAAACATATTCCGCCGCATAGCCCGCTTACAGCAACACTAATTAGCATCAGGTAAACTCTGCGCAGGTTACTGCCTACAAGCATATATTTGCTTTGTAGCTTTAAACGGCCGTTTTTCATTGAATCACCCCCGTAAATGCAATCAGTTTTATTTTGCCATCTTTTGGGGTATTATATACAGCTTTATTAACGCTTTTGACCACAGGGCAATTTAAGTAGCACGACTTATTCGGATAATTTGACTTATGTCAAAAAATCTACATTAAATTTGTGCACAATGAAAAATATAATTTATGTGTTGCATAATTTAATTAAATATGATATTATATATATAATAACAAATATTTATTGTCGAACGATTCACTTCTTAATAACTTTTTCATGACAAATTCTGAAATTTCTCCTCCTCCGTGAGGCGCATTGTATGTGAGGCCGCATACAATGCGTCTTTTCTTTTCAGGTGAAAAAAAACATCCCGGCAAATGAGGGATGTTTAGCACAAAAAACTTCACGGGCGCACAATTGTGCGCCCGCACTTTTTATTTTTTATATCATTTTTGAAACCGCATCGCCCATCTTATCGGTTCCGACCTTCTCAAAGCCAGGCTCCCATATATCCGGCGTGCGCAGCCTTTCGAGAGTAGTGTTGACTGCCGCTTCAATTGCCTGCGCCGCCTCAGGCTCGCCTAAGGAGAACCTCAACATCATTGCCGCCGAAAGAATTGTTGCAAGAGGGTTGGATATGCCCTTGCCGGCAATATCCGGTGCAGACCCGTGGATAGGCTCATAAAGGCCAAAGCTGCCCTCACCGAGGCTTGCGGAGGCAAGCATACCTATCGAGCCGCTAATCATAGACGCCTCATCCGAAAGGATGTCGCCGAAAATATTCGAGGTCACAATGACATCAAACTGAGCGGGATTTCGGACCAGCTGCATGGCGCAGTTGTCAACATACATATGGCTTAATTCAACATTAGGGTAGTCCCTTGACATCTCAATGACGGTTTCTCTCCACAGCCTTGAGGATTCGAGGACATTTGCCTTATCCACCGAGCAAAGCCGTGAATGCCTTTTTTTGGCGAGCTCAAAAGCCACCCTTGCAATGCGCCGAATTTCGTCAACGGAGTAGCACTCCGTATCGTATGCTGCAGGGCTGCCGTTTTTTATGAGCCTGCCCCTTTCCCCGAAATATATGCCGCCTGTCAGCTCCCTGACAACCATAATATCAAGACCTCTGCCGATTACGCTCTCTTTTATGGGTGAAGCGGATTTGAGCGGCTCAAAAATCCTGGCGGGGCGCAGATTTGCATAAAGCCCCAATGCGCTGCGGATACCGAGCAGCCCCGCTTCTGGGCGAAGATTGCCCGGAAGAGATTCCCACTTGCTGCCGCCGACAGCACCGAGCAAAACGCTTTTGGCTTTTTTGCAGGTGTCAACTGTGCTTTGGGGCAGGGGTACGCCCGCTTCGTCAATCGCACAGCCACCCAACAGGCAAAAATCAAGATTTAATTCGAACCCGAACCTTTTTCCCGCCGCATTGAGAACCTTTAAAGCCTCATCGACAATTTCAGGGCCTATTCCGTCGCCCCTGATTACAGCAATTTTATATTCCCTCATATTATCACCCTATCTGGTCAGCAGACCTGCATCTAGTACATACTGGCTACCCGTCACAAAACGAGCCTTGTCGCTTGCCAGGAAGAGCACTGAGTTTGCAACATCCTCAACCTCAATCCACGGCACGGGCAAGAGATTGCCTGCGGAACGCTCGGCAATTTCCCGAGGGGTTGAACCTTCCATTTCAGCAAGACCGTCGTTCATGGGAGTATCCACTCCCGTGGGGTGAATGCTTATTACCCTTATACCATATGGTGCTAGCTCAATTGCCTGTGATTTGGTGAGCCCCACCATGCCGAACTTTGAAGCGGCATAATGAGAGAGCCTATTCATGCCTCTTAGGCCGCCGATGGATGAGTTGTTAATTATCACACCGCTGCGCTTTTCAATCATGTGAGGTACAACATATTTTGAAACCAGCCATGTGCCCTTTAGATTAATGCCAATCATTGAATCCCATTCTTCCTCGGTAAGCTCATAAGAAAGGCCGTAGGCACATATGCCGGCATTGTTAAAAAGTATATCAATTGAGCCGAACCTTTTTATTCCCGCATTGACTGCCGCCTTGACATCATCTGC
>JAAZFZ010000301.1 GCA_012511485.1 Clostridiales bacterium
ATTACAGTAAAAGCCATTGTTATCACAAATCCAATGATAATATAATACACCCCTGCTTTCAAGGGCATTTGTCATTGACCTTTTTCACAGGCGCTCAGATGCCAAGGTTACCAGCGTAAAGCAATCGTTGAGGTTTTTCAAATTGATTCGCAGATTTGAATAGAGTATAATGGAAAATGAAAATACAGTAGTTTTTTTGTCGGGAGGAATTGTGAACAATACAAAACCGAATTTTTTCAGGTGTTTTTTCTATAGTATAACCAGCTTTGATAAATTCAGACTATTTCTAAGGCAGAGTGTGGGAAGGGCTGTGGTTTACCTGCTGCTGCTTTCATTGTTTATTGCTCTGATTGTCGGTATACCGACCTGGATAGAGTATAATAAAATCATGGAGAGTTTTGCCCTCAACTTTGATTCCCTTGTGCCTGATTTCAGATTAGCCGATGGCAAGCTGGAGGTAAGCGGTGAAATGCCGATTGTCGTAGGTGACGATACCTACCCGATTGTAATAGATACATCTGCTGATGCGGAAGTAAGGATACTTGATCAATATGATACTGTAATGCTTATTACCAGTGATAAAATTATTCAAAAGAATTATGTAGACAAAACTGTCACTCCTTTGAACATGTTCCAAGGCTTAACCCTTACAAGGGACGACATTGCTCAGACAATTCCGCTCATGAAGCCCATAGGCGTATTTGTGTTTGTTTTTATGGGCATATTCTTTATCTTAGGCAAATTCATTAGTGCACTCATAATCAGCCTGCTGGGTCGTGCCATTAATTCAGCTAAGCGAACCAATCTTAGCTATAAGGGCATATTCAAAATAAGTGTTTATGCCATGACCTTGCCACTTCTGATTTGTACTGCTTTGGATTTTGTGCCCCTGCGCATACCTTTCATATGGGTGTTATTCTATGCTATCGCATTCATTTATGTCTATGGCGCGATTAACAACATCAGAAAGGAAATTGACAAGGCTTCCGAGCCGAGTATTTAGTAATCAAAATTTCCCAAAACATGCAACATCGCAAAATGCCCATACATGGACACTGCCTTAACAGGCAGTGTTTTTTGCATTAAATATGTCTATTGGTAAATGATAAAGATTGAAAATACTAGTCAGCTATAAATTTAGGAATGTATCGGAGGATGAATATGGATAGAATTATATCGTATTGGATTGATACGACTCAGGACACAAGCTACCCAAAGATTGAAAATGACATCGATGTGGATGTGGCGATCGTCGGAGGAGGCATCACCGGAATAACCACTGCTTATTTATTGAATATGCGAGGCGTCAAGCTAGCTGTCATAGACGCAAACCGGATTGCAAAGGGCACATCTGGCCATACAACCGCAAAAATAACATCTCAGCATTCACTCAAATATGCCAAAACAATTAAGTCATTCGGTGAAGAAAAAGCGCAGCAATATGCCACCGCCAATGAGACAGCCATTGATATGGTTGAAGAAATTGTCAATGAGAACAATATTGACTGTGACTTCAAAAGGGTTCCTGCATATGTGTTTACACAGGAGGAGGAATATATTAAAAAGATTGAAGAGGAAACCTCCGCTGCGTACAGCCTGAAGCTCCCTGCGGAATACACCGACAAGCTGGAGCTGCCCTTCGCAATAAAGGGAGCTGTGAAATTCTCTAACCAGGCTCAGTTTCACCCGCGCAAGTATCTTTTGGCACTGGCCTCCATAATAGAAAAGAAGGGTTCGCTAATTTTTGAAAATACACGCGCTGTTGATATCCAAGAAGGAGACCCTCACATCCTTGTAACCGATAGCGGAAAAAAGATAAGCGCAAGTCGTGTTGTTCAGGCTACGCGCTATCATTTTTTTGACACGCCCCGGCTATCTTTCTCCAGGCTCTAACCTGAACGCTCCTATTTGATTGGAATGGATATAGAC
>JAAZFZ010000302.1 GCA_012511485.1 Clostridiales bacterium
ATGAGAAGCTCAATTCTGCTAACAGCAATATTTCGGAAGAAGACCGCAACAAGGCCAGTGCCGAGCCTGACGCCAATGCGCCTGAAAACGGGCAGCAAGCCGCCAATCAGCCGCCTGCATTCAGTGCTGAGTCGCAGGTTTTTTATGCGCCTCCCCCCTTCTATGCAAATCAATCAATTTCATACAAGAGGGTAAAACGCTCTCAAGCACCGCCTGTTCCCGCCACAAACCGTGACCTTACATTTGCAATTCTGACTGTAATATGGTCGGTTATTGCCGTTTCCTTTACACTTTTCGGCGGTTGGAAGCTGGGTTTTACGATTTCATATGTTCTGTTTTTTGTGTTGTCAACAACTTATTTCGAACCTGTAAAAAGCAAGGCTTCGTTTTTCACATATTTTTGCGGTGCGGCTGCATTGGCGATATCATGTGTTTCAACCTTTCACGATGATGAGTTTATTATTTTTGGCTCATTTTTATCGGTTGTTACCCTGACTGCACTATACTTCAACGGTCTGTGCGGCAATGCACGGTATTGGCAGGGCAGCTACATGATGCTTCTTGATATCATCAGAACTGTGTTTTATGTCCCGTTCAAACACCTTTCCCGTCCGTTTGTGTCCTTATTTAACGGTGAAAGTGAAAACAGCAATGGCAGAAAAAGGTTTGTAAAAATTTGTATCGGTCTTGCAACCGCAGTGCCCGTTTTATGCGTCGTTCTGCCGTTGCTGGCACGCTCAGATGTCGCTTTTGAAAACCTTGTTTCAAAAGTGTTTGAAAACATCGGAGAATATATAATGCAGTTGATAATCGGGCTAATAATTTCACCGCTATTTGTATCGCTTCTTTTTGCACTCAATAAAAAGCTTGATAAAAAGAAGGAGCAGGTTTCGTCACAGAAAAAAAGCTTTCAATTCGTTGACGGCACGATAGCAAACTCATTCCTGGCGGCAATCTCACTGGCTTATCTCATATATCTCTTTTCACAGCTGGCATATTTCTTCAGTGCTTTTTCAGGAATCCTGCCCGAAAACTATTCCTTCACCCCCGCAGAGTATGCGAGAAGAGGCTTTTTTGAAATGGGAGCAATTGCAGCGATTAATCTATTGATTCTCTTTGCCGTTTTAGTTCTCACAAAGCGTAAAAGCCGAAAAATCACAGGGTTGACAAAGGCTCTGAGCCTATTCCTCTGCATTTTTACACTCTTGTTAATTTCAACCGCAGCTTCAAAGATGGTGCTATATATAGGCTACTTTGGCATGACAAGGCTCAGAATTCTGACAAGTGCCTTTATGGCTGTTCTTTTTGTGACCTTCATTACAGTAATTATCAGGATATTCGCCGTTAAATTCCCATATATGAAGGCTATTGCAGTTTTTGCCTGCATTGTGCTTGCAGTTGTTGCGTTTGCGGATATTGACACAACCGTTGCAAGATACAACACCTGGGCGTATCAGACGGGCAGATTAAGCACTATTGATATTGATACCCTCTCGGAGCTTTCCAATGCATCGGTTCCCTACCTCTATGATTTACTTGATGATGAGGATGCAGAAGTACGCCGGTGCGCAAGTGCGGCTCTGATTGAGAAATTCTATGAGTATTTTGATTATAAAGACATCAATAATGACGGCATTGTTGATGTTGACAGCGAATTTATACGCAGGCACAGCAAAGACTTCCGCAGTTATAATGTAGACTGTGAAAGAGCCGAAAAAATACTGTGGTCTTTGAAAGAAAGTATCCCCGTTAAGGGTTTTGAAGAATATTGGGATGAGTTCTATTATCTTCATTGATTGAGAATAAACTATGGTGCAAGCAAAGCTTTAATACGAATTTAAAAACCCTCCCGAAAAAAACTAAAAACCGCCGAATTCCTTATATACAAAGGCTTTCGGCGATTTTCTTTTTGGCAGCGGAATAGGGATTCGAACCCCAACAAACAGAGTCAGAGTCTGTCGTGCTACCGTTACACTATTCCGCTAAATTATCCGTGCAAGATGTTATTATACACACATTTCAAAAAAAGTCAACATTTTTATATGAATTAAAAGTCAACATTTTAATATGAATTGCTATGAGTTTTTTAGCCTCCCGCTGTAAAGATTTGAAAAAACGCTTTACTTTATCGTGCTATCATGTTATCATATTATCACATTTGATTAGAGGAGGAAAAATTGTGAAAAGTCTAAAAAAACTTGTAGCCATTGCCCTTTCGGTTTTACTTATTGCAGCTTTATTTGCGGGTTGCGGCGGGAACAATAATGACAATACTACAGAAGCTACTCAAACAGGTTCACAAAAAACAGTGTTAAAGCTCGGGTTTGACGCCAGCTTCCCTCCAATGGGCTTCAAGGATAACAGCGGCAACTATGTCGGCTTTGACTTTGATGTTGCCAAAGAGGTTTGCAAGCTCATTGACTGTGAGCTTGAGCTTGTGCCAATCGACTGGGATTCAAAGGATTCAGAGCTTTCAGCAGGTAACATTGACATGATTTGGAATGGCTTTACAATGCATGTGGATCCCCGTGATGATAACTAAACCTGGACACTGGCATATATGAACGACGCTCAGCTTGTTTGCGTCGCCGCCGATTCGGATATTTCAAAGATTTCCGACCTCGCAGGTAAGGTTGTAGGCGCACAGAAGGATTCGAGCGGACTTGCGGCAGCTCAGGCCAACACGGAAATTAAGGATAAGGCTTCAAGCATTGAGCAGTTTGCAGATTATGACACCGCACTCATGAACCTTGAAGCAGGCGCAGTTGACGCTGTTGTCATTGACCAGGTAGTCATTAATTATAAGATTTCGCAGGGCAATGATAAATTTAAGGTCCTTGACGAAAAGCTGGCAGGCGAGGAATACGGCGTAGCCTTCTTAAAGGGCAACACAGAGCTTCGTGACAAGGTTCAGAATGCTCTTAACACCCTTGCAGATAATGGAAAGCTTGCCGAGATTTCAACTGAATGTTTCGGCTCCGATATTACCACGGTAGGTAAATAACCTAATGGTCTAACAGATTATTTTAGGGGCAATCTTTTGATTGCCCCAATTTTTTGAGGGATATACTATGC
>JAAZFZ010000303.1 GCA_012511485.1 Clostridiales bacterium
GGATAAGCTTACAGAAGGCAATGCGTTTAGATTTATTCCTGTACTGGATCAGAACTATTATGCTGATTCAGACACCTACGACGGAAGCGGTCGTGTGTTTGGTGTAGGTTCAGGTGTTGATGACGAGAAATATGAAAGAATCATGGAGTTCTTAGATTGGTATGCAAGCCCTGAAGGTTTGACGTTTGCGCATTGTGGTATTGAAGGATTCAACTATACAGTGGGAGAAGACGGCAAACGCACTAAAATCAATGATAATGCATTAATGGATAACCTGCCTGTACCCGAGGAATACGGCGGCGGCGGATTTAACGACGGAAACAATGCAATCAATCAGTGGCTTGTTGATGGCATCAGTATCGAACCGACTTCCGGTGAGCCCTATAGCAGCGATTACTGGAGCAGCTACAAGGCTGCTATACAGACTCAGATGACGAAAGACTGGGCTGAAAAATTTGGCGCAGCTGAGCCTGTTGATTGGATGAAGGCTAACAATAAGCTGGTCGTAAGCCCGAATGTCAGCGTAACGCTGCCATGCGATCCAAACGATATCGCAGTTGCTCGTAACTCCTGCGAGGAAATCCTTGAGGAATATTCCTGGAAGATGATTTTCTGTGGCAGTGATGCCAAGTTCGATTCTCTGTGGGACGAAATGGCAGGACAGATGGAAGGTAATGGATTCGGGACTGTCGTAGCATTCGATACAGAGAAATGGCAGATTGAGTTGGATGCCAAGAACGCTGCAGCAGGTAAATAGAATCGTTAGTCGGTTTATGAGAATTAAAGGTAGGCTATAAATAGAAAATAGCTGCCAATAGAATGTAGACCGTAAGTAAAACAGAGGGCTTGTCAGGATAGATTGATCAGTATCCTGGCAGGCTTTCTTTTTATGAGTACTTTGCGATGTAACGATAAATGACATGTTGGAGGTAAAGCCATATTACTGTGAAAAATAGAGATGTGTTAGAAGAACAAAAGAAAACTGGTGTTGGGCGGGAACGGCTTTGGACACTGCCCTACATGGCATTGATATTTTTAGGGACTTTAATCAGTATCAGCTTTTACATGGTTATGCCCCTAATTACAAAATACGTAGTGCAGATGGGGTCAACGCTTGCAATTGCGGGTGTCATTGTAGGTATGTTTTCCTTAGTTGCACTGTTTGTAAGACCGGTTTCCGGCATTATTTCTGATCGTATAAATAAAAAATTCGTATTCATTGCTTCAACGATATTAATTGGGCTTTCTAATATAGGGTATGCGATTTCAACGAGTATTGCTCTACTGGTTTGTTTTCGTGTCATCCATGCGCTGGCATTTTCCATTAATGGTACAGTAAATCTTGCACTGGCAGCAAGATACATCCCGAGGGATAGAATAGGGGAAGGTATAGGGTATTTCGGTCTGGGGCATATTATTGCCACTGCTGTAGGGCCTGCTTTAGGAATCTACATAGAAAACAGATATAGCCCGTCTTTATCGTTTTTGATTGCAGGTCTGGTAATGCTCGTTGTATCTTTGTTGATGTTTATGATGCCATTTACTGAACAAAAGAATGAAAAAAGTAAAAGAGAGAAGATAAGGATACGCGTTTCCGATTTTATTGCTGTGTATATTTTGCCCTTTGCTCTTTTTGGAGGAGTTTTTTCCATGCTCAATGGTGTGATAGGTTCATATCTCATTCTCCTTGGCGACGAAAGGGGAATTGGAAACATGAGCTTGTACTTCACCATTAATGCAATTAGTCTGATTCTTGTCAGGACATTTGCGGGTAAGATTTATGACAAATGTGGGCTTTCAACAGTGCTAGTCCCGGCGTTCGTTTTTGCGTTCATAGCCTCCTTGTTTATTGGATATGCACAAGCGTTGCCCATAGTCCTAATAGCAGCAGCATTAAAAGCTTTTGCGCAGGGATCAGGGCAGCCCGCGATCCAAGCCGAATGTATCAAGCTGCTACCGGAAAAAAAGATCGGTGTTGCTACAAGCACTTACTATATAGGTGCTGATATTGGACAGGGCTTCGGCC
>JAAZFZ010000304.1 GCA_012511485.1 Clostridiales bacterium
CAGAAAAAAGGAGCATAAAATGATAGAATTTAAGCCTGTAATTGAATCGGACAAGTCTGATTGCGAATATAAAGATATCAATGGTTTTTTCGGCTATATCGCAATTGAGGACGGCAAAAAAGAGGTAGGAAATTGTCTTTCAAGGCTTGACGGTTACAGTATGTGTATTATCAGTTTAAGTGCTCAGGACAGCTTAACAGCACAGGGATTGTTAAGGTCCGCCTTGAACTTTGGCGCAAACCGGGGCGCTTATATTGCAAAGGTTGACGAAGACTCTGCTGCCTCCATTGCCGAAAGCATGGGGTTTGAATATAAGGACGGTGTTTTAACCGGTGAAATTCCCGAAATTCTTGCCGGTGGTTGCAGCGGAAGTAAAAAATAATTTGACAATTCAATTAAGATATTGGTACAATATAATTTAGGATAATTTGGGATAGAGGGCTCTTATATATGATAAAAAGCATGACGGGCTTCGGAAGGTCGCAAAAAACTGTTGACGGATACAGCATTATTTTTGAAATTAAAAGCGTAAATCATCGTTATTTTGAATTTTCTTCAAAAATAACCCGTACATACGGATTTCTTGATGAAAAGCTCAAAAGCTTCTTGCAGACTAAAATAGCCAGAGGTAAGGTTGATTGCTTTGTTCAGATTGAAGCAATTGAAGAGAGCGATGTTGTTATCAAACTTAACAATTCCATTGTCAGCGGTTATCTTAACGCATTCAATGAGCTTTCAGAAAAATATGGGCTTAATAACGATGTTACTGTTTCAACCCTTTCTGCTTTTTCCGATATTTTTTCGATTCATAAGGAACAGACAGATGAGGAAAAAATATGGGAGGCTGTTAAAACTGTTGCCTCCGAGGCTATTGAAAAGTTTACAGTTATGAGAGAGGCCGAGGGGAAAAGGCTGGCTGAAGATGTGCTTTCTAGAGCGGATACAATCATAAAAAATGTTGAGATAATTGAGGAGCGATCACCGCAAAGTGTCAGAGAGTATAATGATAAGCTTCTATTAAAGATGAGAGAGTTTCTAGATGGGGTTCATATTGATGAGCAGAGGATTTTGACCGAGGCTGCAATATTTGCAGATAAGGTAGCAGTTGCCGAGGAAACAGTAAGGCTTCACAGTCATATCGACCAGCTGAGAACTTTTTTCAAATCCGATGAGGCAATAGGCAGAAAACTCGATTTTCTAATTCAGGAGATTAACAGGGAAGCAAACACCATCGGCTCAAAGGCTCAGGATGTTGAGATATCCCGCAGAGTTTTGGATATTAAGGCAGAAATTGAAAAGATTCGTGAACAGATTCAGAATATTGAATAATTCTTTGGAGGCGTTTTATGAGACTTGTTAACATAGGATTCGGAAATATGATAAATGCTTCAAGGCTTGTTGCGGTTGTTAGCCCTGAATCAGCCCCGATAAAAAGGATTATTCAGGAATCAAAGGAGAGAGGGACTTTAATTGATGCCACACACGGTAGGCGAACCAGGGCGGTTCTTATTACAGACAGTGACCATGTAGTATTATCCTATCTTCAATGCGAAACAGTTGCCAATCGTTTGCATGATGAAAGTGACGATAATGACATTTGGGAGGCTGAAAATGAAGATTGAGAAAATGGGCTTATTGATCATCCTCTCAGGGCCTTCGGGTTCCGGAAAAGATACGGTTCTCAACGAGCTTTCAAAGCAAGATGATGATATAAAAATATCTATATCACTCACTACAAGGCCCAAAAGGGATTGGGAGATTGACGGTGTACATTATTACTTTGTTGCCGAGAATTATTTTTTGAGAAAGATTGAATGTAATCAGATATTAGAATATGCCGTCTATAATGGCAACTACTACGGAACTCCTAAGTCGATTATTGACCAGTGGCTCGCAAACGGTGAAACAGTTATTTTAAAAATTGAAGTCCAGGGTGCGCAGAAAATCAGAGAAATTTACCCTGATGCCGTGAGCATTTTTCTCATGCCTCCGTCAATGAAAATATTAAAGGAAAGGCTTTTCAAGCGTGAATCCGAAAAAAATGATGAGATTCAGAGAAGGCTTTCTATTGCCATTGATGAGATTAAGCGCGCAACAGAGTATAATTATATAGTCGTTAATGATTTGCTTGACTATGCGGTCAGCGATATTAGGGCAATAATTAGGGCTGAGAGGCAAAGCTCACCAAGATTGGAATATTTAATAAATGAGGTAATAGAAAATGATTAATAACGATTTAAGCAAGGTTTTAAGAGGTAAAATCAGCAGATATTCTCTTGTGACTGCTACTGCAAAAAGGGCACGAATGATTGCCGAGCAAGCAGATGAAGACGGAATCATTATTACCGAAAAACCAGTTAGCACAGCAATCAACGAAATAATTGAAGGTAAATACAAAATAATTGAACCGGAAGAAATCAGGAATATCTAATTTAGATTTCAAGAGGTATAATTATGCCAAAGCTCAACATTGCAAAAGTAGCAGTTGAAAACACGGCATATCATTTCGATAAGCTTTTCGACTATTCAATTGATGACAGCCTGCTCAGCAGCGCAAAGCCCGGCTGCCGTGTCACCGTACCCTTCGGCAGCGGTAACAGGCAGAGGATTGGGATTATTTTTGATGTTTGTGAAAGCAGCACTAATTCTGTCCAAAAGGGAATAAAAAAAATTACGGCGGTGCTTGATGAAGCATCGCTTATTAATAATGAAATGCTTGAACTGGCACTCTGGATAAAGAACAGAACCTTCTGCACGCTCTTTGAAGCTGCAAAGTTGCTTTTACCCTCTGGAATCAATCTAAAAATTCAGATTTCATATGCGGCTGTCCCGAAAGATGAGAATGAGCGAAATAATTTACCGGATGATGAGCGGTTGATATATGATTATTTGCTTGAGAAAGGCGGATACATAAAAAGCTCTAAGCTATTGAATGCTTTGGGTTTTGACGACTCCTGCAGCCTGCCGGAAGGCATGGTAAAAAAAGGCTTAATTGTTCGCAATTATGACGCAGTTCGGAATATTGGTGATTTAAATGTCAAGATGGTTCGCCTTTCGCATGGATTTGAAGATAATGAAAGAAGCCCCAAGCTCACACTCAAACAGAAAAACATTGTAGAGCTGCTCAGGGATATCGGCTCTGCATCAGTCAAGGAGGTTTGTTATTTTACGGGGCTTACACCTTCCGTAACAGCTTCACTCGAAAGAAAAGGGATAGTTGAATTCTTTGAAAACGAGATATACCGAAATCCTTACGGTGGCATTGATTTTCAACCTGAGAATAAGGATATAAGGCTAACCGAAAAGCAGAATGAGGTTTGCAAAAGCCTGATTAATCAGTATAAACACGGCGGTGGGGGAGCGTTGCTTTTCGGTGTAACCGGTAGCGGAAAAACTCAGGTTTATCTGCGACTGATTGACCAAGCTGTTGAGAACGGTGACGGAGTAATTCTAATGGTACCCGAAATTTCATTGACTCCGCAGACCTTGAAGCTTTTTCATGGCAGGTACGGCAACAGTGTTGCCGTGTTCCACAGCGCACTTTCCATAGGTGAAAGGCTGGATGAATGGAAAAGGATTAAAAGAGGAGAGGCAAAGATAGTTGTTGGCACAAGGTCAGCTGTTTTTGCACCGTTTGAAAAAATCGGCATAATAATAATTGATGAGGAGCAGGAGCATACATATAAGTCAGAATCCTCTCCCAGATACAGTGCAAAGGATGTTGCCCGTTTCAGATGTGCAAAGCACGGCGCACTTCTTCTTCTTGCTTCAGCAACACCGAGCATTGAAAGCTATGCCGCCGCTCTTAAAGGTCGATATACGCTAAACATCCTTAACGAGCGATATGGCAATGCAATATTGCCTAAGGTTATTACCGTTGATATGAGCGAGGAGAGAAGAAAAGGCAATGCCTCATCGCTCAGCGTCACTCTTGTTGATGAATTAAGGCAAAATCTCGAGGCAGGGCACCAGTCAATACTCCTGATAAACAGGAGGGGTTACAACACTTTTGCCGCCTGTCTTGATTGCGGTCATGTTATTTCCTGCCCTTCGTGCAGCATTTCAATGACATACCATCACGCCAACGGCAGGCTTATGTGTCATTACTGCGGATATTCTGCACCTTTTACAACGGTTTGCAATGACTGCGGCAAGGATTCCGTCAAATATTCGGGATTTGGAACTCAAAAGATTGAAGATGAGTTATCTCAAATGCTGCCAGAAGCGAGAATTTTGCGTATGGATACGGACACTACAATGGCAAAGTTTTCACACGAAACTAAGTTAAAGGATTTTGCAGACAAAAAATATGATATTTTGCTCGGCACTCAAATGGTTGCAAAGGGGCTGGATTTTGAGAATGTAACACTTGTGGGTGTTGTTTCGGTTGACCAGCAGCTTTATAATGATGATTACAGAAGTCTTGAGCGAACCTTTGCCCTTTTGACTCAGGTGGTCGGACGAGCAGGCAGGGGACAATATGAAGGCAAAGCTGTTATACAGACGCTGACGCCAGAGAATGAGATTATTAACCTTGCTGCAAAGCAGGATTATGAAGCTTTTTTTAACACCGAAATAAAAATCAGAAAAATGCTTATATATCCGCCATTTTGTGATATATGCGTTATTAATCTAATCTGCGAGGAGGAGCTTTTTGTCAGGGCGGGTGCCAAAAAGGTTCTTGAAATGATTCAAATCGCTTCGAGAGAAAAATATCAAAACGAAAAAATAATTGTTCTCGGTCCGATGCCAGCGCGTGTTCTAAAGGTCAGCAACAAATATAGATACAGACTATTAATTAAGTGCCGCAATTCAACTAATTTTAGAAAAATGATATCCGAAATATTATGCGATTTTGGTAAAGATACAAAATTTAACAAGGTTACTTTATATGCAGACATTAACCCTGAGAGCATACTATAAATAAAAACTGTCTGGAGATGTAAAAATGGCATACAGAAATATAGTAAAAAAGGGCGATCCGATTTTATACAGAAAAAGCAGAAGAGTTGAGGTTTTTGACAAAAAACTTCACACTCTGCTTGATGATATGAAAGAAACACTTTATCGTGAGAACGGAGTCGGGCTTGCTGCCGTTCAGGTGGGAGTTCTCAAGAGAGTTATTGTCATCGATGTCGGAGAAGGTCTGATTGAATTGGTGAACCCTGAAATTGTTTTTACCCAAGGTGTTCAGGAGGAGGCAGAGGGCTGCCTTTCACTGCCGGGTGAATACGGTGTTACCTCAAGGCCTGCCGTAGTCAAGATTAAGGCTCAAAACAGAAACGGCCAATGGTGCTTATATAAAGGCGAAGAGCTCAAGGCACGCTGCCTTTGCCATGAAATTGACCATCTTGACGGTATTCTGTTTACAAAGCGTGTAATAAAACCTGTCGATTAAGGAGAATAGAATGAAAATTGTCTTTATGGGTACGCCCGATTTTGCTGTTCCCTGCTTTAAAAGGCTGATTTCGGACGGCCACCAAGTTTTGGCGGCATTTACTCAGCCGGACAAACCTAAAGGCAGAGGGCATTTACTCACGCCGCCCGAAGTGAAAATTGCCGCAACGGAAAACAATATCCCCGTTTATCAGCCACACAGTTTAAAGGATTCTCAAACCTTTGAATTACTTAAGGGATTGAATCCTGAGTTAATTGTTGTTGTGGCATACGGCAAGATATTACCTGAAAACATTTTAAAGCTCCCCAAATTCGGGTGCATTAATATCCATGCATCGCTTCTGCCAAAGTACAGAGGTGCTGCTCCGATTCAGTGGGCAGTATTAAACGGTGATAAGGTTACCGGAATAACTTCTATGGAGATGGACGC
>JAAZFZ010000039.1 GCA_012511485.1 Clostridiales bacterium
CGACTCATGAAAAGTATGCTATAAACGATTTGCACCTTATTCCGCATTATGCCGTTCTTGACCCTGAGCTGACACTGGGGCTGCCACCGCATATCACCTCAACAACGGGCATGGACGCCCTGACTCATGCCGTTGAGGCATATATCGGCAAAAGTAACACGAATGAAACGCAGCAAAAAGCACTTGCTGCTGTAAAAATAGTATTTGAAAACCTCGAAAAGGTTTACAATGACGGCAGTGATTTAAACGGGAGGGAGCAGATGCTCCTTGCCTCACACTATGCGGGTATTGCCTTTACAAGAGCCTATGTCGGCTATGTCCATGCAATAGCCCATAATCTCGGCGGAATGTACGGTATTGCCCACGGGCTTGCAAATGCCATTATTCTGCCCTATGTGCTGGAGTACTACGGCAAATCGGCGCACAAACGCCTAGCGGAGCTTGCAGACTGTGCGGGTATTTCTGAGCAAGGTCAAACACCTGAGCAAAAGGCCATAGCTTTTATCAACGAAATAAAGGCAAAGAACACAAGAATGGGAATCCCCTCCGGCTTCACAGAAATTAAGCAGGAGGATATTCCCACAATTGCACGCAGGGCGATGAAGGAGGGCAATCCCCTTTATCCCGTGCCGAAAATAATGACTGTTAGCGAGTGTCAGGAAATCATCAAGGCGCTAATGGCATAAAGCAGCTTTATTGGGAATGATTTTGACCGCTCCAAAGAACAAAAACGGCTGTATTAACGCTCCCAAACAGAGTTTGTTAATACAGCCCATATTTTTCTTTACCGATTATCAATTCTCACTCAGGTAATTATAGAGCTTTTCGCAATGCTTTTCCTTTGTGATAAAAAAGCTGTCCATTCTTTTTTTGTAAATTTCATCCGGCTCAAACCCGTTTATAACCAGCTTTTCAAGCTCATCAAGGAGCTCATCGGAATTCCTTGTGAATGCTCCGAAGCCCTCCTCGAGCGGAAGGTCAAGCTCTCTGTAAGTGTGTGTAAGGCCGGAACGGAACATCTCATAGTCGGGCACAAAATAAATTACAGGCCTTTTGAGATAAACAAAGTCAAAGACAATTGAGGAATAGTCCGTTATCATTACATTATATTTATCCATTTCAATACTGCCGGAAATAATATTCACCCTGCTGCTTTTAGGTTGAAAAAGCCTATTGTATTCCTCAAAAACGGGATGATTTTTGAAATCAAGGCTCAGGCCATATTCATCAAGAAGCTTTGCCAGCCGCGGTGAATTCAGGAATGCGTCAATCTGTTTATAGAAATCGGAGTTTAGAAAGGCCTTTTCATTGAGCTGCCTGCGGTTTTCGACTAGCTCTCCGATGAGATTGCGCCTCCATGAGGGAGAAAATAGAATTTTCCCCTCAGGCACGCTGCCAACCTTTTCATAATCATATCTCGGCATACCGCTTGGGATAAGGTCCTCCTTTGAATATCCGTAATTATTTATCATGTTTTCTATTTCAAAGTGAGAGGATACAACTATTTTGTCAATGACGCAACGCTCCTTTGCATAGAGGTTGACAAGCTTTGCATGAAGAATTCCATGCTGAAGGTAAACTATCTCAAAGTGTAAAGCATCCCCATAATATGCCAGCAGCTGAACTGTAGGGAACGGTGAATAAACACTGACAGAGCTGAAGGAGGTTAGAACCTTTGAACAGTTTAGGAACTTCAGCTTGTGCTTGAGTGAGCCGTACTTGATTAAATACTTCCTCTCCTCTTTGCTGAAAAGCTCAGAATTGATTTCGTCATTGTCGATGACATAATACCTTGTAACCCCGTCATCCTTGCCGAAATCATGCTTGAACTGGTAGTACGCATTATCAATAACGCCGTGCCTGTCATTATATAACCAGATGGGTTTGCATTTTTTTCTTATGAGTTTGCGGTAGACCGCTCCGCCCTTGCTCCTTTGAAAATGCGACCTTTCAATTTCACTTGAGGCGGCGGCAAGCTCTTCTTTGCCCGGCCTCTCTATATTGAAATAATCAGAGGGTCTGCCGTCATAATAATCCCGATATCTGATAACATATTTGTCACTGATAAAGGCATTGTTCTTCTGAAGGAACAAGGAGCTGCCCGCAAAAAAGAATTTGGTGCTATACCTATGCCCCATTATGTCCACACTGAAAGAGATTGTTTGAACGGTTGCAAGGTCTGCTTTATATCGGAAATGCCTGAAATTGTTCGTAACGATGGCTGATTTATATGCACTGTAAAATGAAAGCGAGGTTTCAAGCTTAATGCCCCTCTTTTCTCCGTTTATATGAGCATATACATCAACATCGAAAAACTCACAGGCGGGGCTTTTTAGAAAGCCTTCAAGGACAAGCTTCGAGTCTTTAACTCTTGTGGATGTAAAAACAAGCAAGCAGTTAGATTCATCCGCCCAAAGAACATCTCCGGAATATATTGCAAACCTTTGAGGCGCAAAGCAAATATTGCACTGCTTTTCTTTGAATTTAAGAAAATAATATTTATGAAAATTATCGAGATAAGGCGAGGAAAGAATAACATCATCATCAATTGCTTTTATATAGGACGCTATTTTTTCTCTCGCTTCCTGCATCTCTTTACCCTGAAGGTGATAGGGCCAGATTAAATCGGCCTTCAACCGCCAGTTAAGATTATAAAGAACCAGAGCCTGCGCAACTCTGCTCGGTTTGCCTTTGGAGTCCCTGTATTTATCATAAAGCCCGTCAAAAAAATAAATCATCTGGTCAAAGCATATATAGGGGTGGTTGCCTGTGGACGAAGAAGCATCAGAGTGGCGAAAATAGAAATAATCGGCATTTTCTGTAAAGCCGATTTTGTGCTTTTTCATTATCCAATCAGTGATAAAAAACTGGTCCTCGGCGACCTTCAGAGTGCTGTCGAAAAGAACAGGGGTTTTACTGTTTTTAACGCAGATATTCATGGTAGTCTGGGTTATATGAATATTATTGTCTATATCATAGATTCCTGAACGGTTAAGAATTTCATACCTTTCATGGCTGTTTAGTTCATTCTTTTCATTAATATATATCAAATTATAGGTTATAAGGTCAACCTTATCAAAATTGGCGTCAAAAAAGGTTACAAGCGAAGCA
>JAAZFZ010000305.1 GCA_012511485.1 Clostridiales bacterium
AAAAAAAACCGCCTGTACGGGCAGGCGGAGATATTATTCTATAGTTAACATAAGCTTCACTACAATTATAGAATTTTCAATATAAATAAAAAAGCCGTCTATGAAAGCACAGACGGCTAAGAATTATTTCAGTAATTTATACTCCGGGTATAAGCAGCATGCCCTTCTCAGTTATTACATCTCCTTTGAGCCCGTTTTCGTTGATAATTGAATCTACCGTAGTCTTATACCTTTTTGCAATGTTCCATACCGATTCGCCCTCATCGGAAAAATAAATTGTCAAAGCGGCGTTTGATTTTGCGCTCTGGTTTTCCATGGGCTGAATATCCGAAATCATTGTGTCAGATTCATTCGAGAACACTGCAACTATTATTGAAAGCTCAATTTTGATATCCACTCCGTTTTCGCTCGAAAGTACACCGTTATCTGCTGTGACAATGACAGTAGGGTCACACTTAAGTCTGGTTATTTTGTCTCTCAAAGCTCTTTTATACTCATAGTCTGCCTGGCGCTCGGCATAATTAGGCTGGCCGTCCTTATCAAGATAGATTATGTGAACAGTAACCGAGCCGCTTATAATCAGCTCATCGTCTCTGACTGCCGCAGCACTCGTAATATCGCCGCACCACTGATCAACAAGCCCCGAAATGCCTGTTCCGGAGAAGTCAAAGCTATCCTTACATACAAATGAATCTCTGAATTTCTCTATCGGCTTGAGATAATCAAACATTTTTTTGTCAAATTTCATGTCATATTTGGTTGAATATGAATCAGTGATAATCGGGAATTCGACTGGATTATATGAGCGAATGACGGCACATATTCTGGCGCTGATGTCAAGCAGACGCATTTCTCCCGATGTATCTGACTTGTGCTGAATATCAAGCGAGGTCACAATAAGCCTTGCATCAATAATAGAATTCTCATTCACACCTTCTATTTCTATTATCTGGCTTATAGGCATAGAATGTGTGAAGGGCATTAGCTCTGCGTCCGAGTTATCGCTGCAATAAAGCATACTGACAATCAAATCACCTTTAATCAGGATTTTGTTATTGATGGTTTTAATATCATCTATCAAAGCAATAGCATTGCTTCTGATTATTTGAGAAACAGGCGGCCTGTCTGAACCGACTTCAACCACCTCACTCATAGGGAAGGGTTTCTCAACATCATTAACTGAGCTGACTGTGCAAAGGTTCTTGCTTTGAAGCTGAATACCTGCTCCCTCAGCTCCGGTCAACAGCTCATCATCGCGGCATCCGGTAATTCTGATGCTCAGTGTTATCATGCCGTGAACATCAGCCCTGCGCTGGCTGATAGCCCTACAGTTAGCATAGTCTGTTCTTGCTCTGACGCAGACGCAGGCATTATCAACCATATTCTTGACATCTATATGCTTTGCAAACGGATAATTTTGTTCATAGCAGCGTACTCTTGAACCTTCGCAGCAATAAATAATTCTTACCAAAGCGTTTCCGTCAACTGTCACCCTGTCACCTGCTGCCTGAACGCCGGTAACTCTCGGAGTTATTGTGCATTTTAGAATCCTAAGTATATCGGGACAATAATCGGGCAATGTCAAATCGCTGTCAACGGGCTGTTCGGCCATACCCTCAAATATTAATTCATTGATGCCGACAGCTTGTTTGTGAAGATTAAAATCCATATTTGTCCTCCCCTTTTCGGATTTGCTTTTCAAGTAATCTATATTCACATCATGTCCTTAGTATGATTAAAATAAAAAAATACTGTCACGACAGCAAAGCCGGACAGTATCTATATCAAATAAATATGGCGAGAGGTGCAAAGCCTCCCGCCTGATTTTTTAAAGAGTAATCTTATGGAAAACTTTTTTACCCTTTCTAATAATTACAACGCCGTTTTCAAGCCTTTCTCTCTCAATACATTCGGTGAAGGATTCAACCTTTTTATCATCAGTTGAAACGCCGCCCTGCTCAATAAGCCTTCTTGCATCGCCTTTTGACTTTGCAAGGCCGGTTTTCACAAGAATATTGACTATACTGACCTTTCCACCCTCAAAGTCATCGTTAGTCAACACGGTAGTCGGCATATTCTCAGTATCAGTGTTGCTGCCAAAGAGGGATTTTGCGGCCTGCTGTGCTTTTACGGCCTCATTTTCACCGTGAATCAGCTTTGTTACTTCAAAGGCGAGAACTTCCTTAGCCTTGTTAATTTCTTTGCCTTCAAGCTTTGAGTATTCTTTTATATCTTCAATCGGAATAAAGGTGAGCATCTTCATGCAATTAATAACATCAGCGTCATCAATATTGCGCCAATACTGATAAAAATCTTAGGGTGATGTTTTTTCGGAGTCAAGCCAAACGGCGCCCTTTTCGGTTTTGCCCATTTTTCTTCCGTCGCTTGTCTGCAAAAGCTTAAATGTCATGCCGTAGACTTCCTTGCCGTCAGCCTTACGGGTTAAATCGACTCCTCCTATAATGTTGCTCCACTGGTCGTCCCCCCCGAGTTCGAGCACACAGCCGTACTTTCTGTTCAGGACAAGGAAATCATAGCTCTGCATAATCATATAATTGAGCTCAAAGAAGGAAAGGCCTCTCTCTAGTCTTTGCTTGTAGCATTCAAAAGCCAGCATACGGTTAACGGAAAAATGAACACCGATTTCACGCAGAAAATCAATATAATTAAGGCTCATCAGCCAGTCTGCATTATTGACCATAATAGCCTTGCCCTCAGAAAAATCAATAAGCTTTGACATCTGCCTGCGGAAGCACTCAATATTATGAGCAATTTCTTCCTTAGTGAGCATTTTTCTCATATCTGTTTTGCCTGAGGGGTCACCTATCATGCCTGTGCCGCCGCCGAAAAGTGCTATAGGAGTATGGCCTGCGCGCTGCATATGCGCCATAACCATAATTTGCACAAAATGGCCGACATGGAGACTGTCGGCAGTAGGGTCAAAACCTATATAAAATCTAATCTTATCCTTTATGAGAAGCTCTTCAACCTTATTCTCATCAGTCATTTGAGCTATTAGCCCTCTTGCCTGCAGTTCTTCAAAAACATTCATCTTATCACCTTCAAAAACAAATTGTACTTGAAACAGCACTTTTTGTCAATATCAGTATAATTCTAATTCGGAGAGCTTTTCCGTCCACAACTCCTTCAAAGCCTTAAAATCCTCTCTAAACTCGGCAACTGATTTGGTTTTATCCATTTCCAGCTCTTCGAGAACCTCCAATGCAAAAGATTCGCAACCGTATTCTGCCCAGTCCGACTGAAGCCTGAGATACACGCAGCAGTTTGTTTTTTGAGAAAAATTGAAACGGTTAATTGCGCCACGTAAATCCTGAGCAGATTCTATGATAGCTTTTCCATTTTCCTTATTCTTTACAATATAGACTCCGCCGATTATTTTTCGTTCTTTATACTGAGCTTTTAGTTCCCGATTGTTCAAATATAACATCTCATTTCTTACTTAACCGTTAATTCTTCAACCTCTCAAGTATACTACTATTATTACTATTTGCAAGTAAAACAAAACTAACAATAGAATCGCAGCATAAAAATATGAAAATTTAATATTTTCTAATTGAATATGTTATTTAATTATGCTAAAATTTACTAAATATAAG
>JAAZFZ010000306.1 GCA_012511485.1 Clostridiales bacterium
CCCGCTTTGTAGAGCCTTGTGGCCTGCTGTTTGAAATCACCGTCAGGCACATACTTCATAATGATGCGCTTTGGCACAACGGTGAACAGATTTTCTCTGTCGGCAACGGTATATTCATCGGTTTTGCCGTAAATATAGTCATCTACAATCCATTTGACGGTGTTGAAGCCGCTGCCTGTGACATAGAAGTTGCTGCGCCCCAGACGAACATTTATTTCAAAGAATTTATACTTACCGTCCCTGCTGTCGTATTTAATATCAAAATTCGCAAAGCCAACATAGCCGATATGCTCAAGGAATTTTGTTGCGGTTGCGACTATTTCGGGGTTTACTTCATTGATTATTGCAACAGGGTTACCGATAGCTGTTGGAGTATGGTCCTCAAGAAGTGTTCTGCCCAGGGATGCAAATTTAACCTTTGAATTGCGGTCACAGTAACAGGTAAGCAGCCTCCTGTTTGTGTCATCGCCCGGAACGCAGTCCTGAATAAGGAATTTATAGTTATATGACGATTTCTCTACCCTATCCATCATTTCCCTAAGGCTTTCTTCATCCTTGAAACGAAAAACCTTTTTCTTGCCCTCAAACTTTGCGTAGTGATACATTGCGCTGTTTGCGGGCTTTGCAATAACTGGGTAATCAAAGTCAAATTCAAAGTCATTCTCCCCGCCGCAAGTATAGACATAGGTTTTCGGATAATCAATGCCAAGCTCTTCGCAAATTTCATAGAACTTATCCTTGAGAACAATTTGGTTGAGCAGCTGCTCGTCTATATACGGTACAACATAGTATGGGCTTAAAACCTCTTTATTTTCAATAAGCGCACGGACATACCAATCCCCGCAGCCCAGAACAATCAGCTTCTTTTTGCCCTCGAACTCCTTGCCGACCTCGATAAGCTTTTCGATTAATACCTCTCTTTTGTCAAAGTTTTCATAGACTCTGTTTTCTATAATTTCACTGTTTGCGATTATTGCCGCCTTTGCCATGCTCAGCACTAGGGATTTTATGCCGTATTCCTCATGAAAGCTCCTCGCAAGGCTGTAGGCAGTGATATCCGCACCCAGAATAACAGGCAAAAATTCTTTCTCTTTCAACTCCATTAATTTGACCTTCTTATAGTATTATCGTTTTGTGTAGTATATCGCTAAAAGTATTATTTGTCAATATATGTATGGGCATGAGGGCTATTGGCCACTACATTTTCAACTCCAGAATTAATATAATATTTGACATTAGGAAACGGATTTATTCCGTATTCCGTAATACTAAAAGTCGTTACATTACCCTGCTGTGTTGTTGTGAGGGAATGAAACTGCCTTACAGTTCAAGTGAAAGCGAAATGCTTGCTTAATGAACGAAATAATAATACCCGCTAAAGGCTCAATTCCTTTTTGCGGGTATTTTTTGCAAAGCTATCTTAAACCGGTTTTATGGGACAGGAACCAGGTCATCATTTCTATTATTGTTAAAAAAGCTCGCCAATGGTCTAGGACCCCCGAGAACCTCTCTGGATGCAAATAATGCGCCGTCCTCCCTGATTTCGTATTTCCATTTTACAAGCAATATCATACCGTGATTGATTTCAATGCAGGTTACTCCTCTGGGCTCGACGCAGCTGCCTGAATTGAAATAGGGCGCTTCACCCTCCTTAGGGAAATTTGGCTTATGCGTATGGCCTGCGATTACGGGTGAATTATTGTCCGCCCATTCAATGAGGTGTTTTTCAACGCTCCTTCTTTTCTTGTAATTGTGAGAGGCATTTGTCGGGTCCCTGAAGCCCAGAGATTCAAAGGGTCTCCATAAATACCTAACCATTACTCTTGTTAGTCTCCATACATCATAGTTAACAAAATCAGCCTGATTGCCGTGAATTACAAAAAACTCCCTGTCGCTTCCGTTATATTTCAAAGCAAGCGCCTCATAAAAAACGACATCCAGCTCATTGTCCTCTCCGCAGTTCTCCGCATTTTCAAAATATCGCTCTACACAGGTGGCGTTTTTTTTAAACCTTTTGACCATGTCGTGGTTACCGAACAATAAATACAACCTGTTGCTTTTATAAAACTGCGACAAAAGCCTGAAGACTCCCGGGTGTGCATTGACTACAACCGAAAGCCTCTTGTTCTCCCACAGTTCATCACCATCTCCGGCTTCAATATAAGTATAGCCGTAGTAGTAATAGCACTTCAGAGCGTAATAATACAAGTTTTCATTTCTTGCAAAGTTATCCGTATTACTTCCGTCACCCCTGTGGCAGTCGCTGAATATCACAATTCTCGACTGGTCATTGATATTGACCCTGGTGGCAATTTCAAATAGCTCTGAGAGTCGTCTGTTATACATGCTCATCACCTTTCACCTGAATCTCGCTCAAAACTGCCAAAGAAATCCTGCTGCTTGCCCATTTGTAGCGCACGGTCAAGCAACCTTGAATCTTCTGAATACAAAGCGTTGAGCTTTTGCGGCATTGTCGGATATTTATCTGTAATTCTTTTGTATGCCCTGCACAATTCTCTGTTCTTCATTTGAGTCAATCTGTCGGTAAAAGCCGTTCTTGAGATGGGCTGAGATGTATGAGGTTTATCAAAAAAAATAGAAACTATGGTTTTTGTAACACTATATTCCGACTGTGTGTAGCCGGCTTGCGCAAGCCCTTGTAAAAATGCGTTGCGCTGTATATAGCCGTTAAATGCAATATTGACACGGAGTGAAAGCTCCTCAGGCTGCGAAAATTCGCCCAGCAAAAAGCCAGTAAGCCACCAATGCCTGTCATTCCTGCGCATTATCGGCTTTTTATTCCTAAAAAGTGTGAATGACATTGGCAGCATTTCACTGTTCTGTGCGCTTTTGAAATGCACCATGTCAAAATCATCAATTTCCTTATCTTCCTTGTCGATGTTATAAATGCCGACCTCGGCTCCCGTAGTCATTCCATACTGACCCTTCCAAAACTCTATGAGCCAGTATTTTTTGTTGTATTCAAAATAAATCGGCTCGCAGTCAATTATCATGCTCAGCGGTGCTGCCGCCTCATCAAAGAGCCTGCAGTAGCCGTGTTTCCTTTGCCAAGCATTTTTTATTGAGTAGAAAACATTCTGTTCCTCCATACAGGCAAAACCAAAGGGCTCGAGCTTATCATTGAGCTCTGCAATGCTCATGCCGAAGTATCCATCAGAGCCCTCGCCTCCCTTGCGCCTTCTTCGAGAAAGCAGAAACACGGTAAGCAGGAGCACAAGCGCAGCGGCAGCAATTATCAGAATAATCGTCCATTTTCTGTTTAAATTGCCAATGCTTATCTGCGCCGCAGTTATATTTATTTCATACAGGAAATTATTAAAATATCGAAAAAACAATACTATCCCCCCTTATTAAGCAAGGTTTTGGCCTAATACAATTTATTCCGAGAGGGATATAAAGGTTCTGGATTAATTAATACGACAAGGCAGGGGCCGTATCAAACCACCGAGGCGGATGGTCGATACGGCCCCTAAAATTAATGAAAATATACTTTTTGTGCGAATAAAAGTGTGTTTCGAACCTGTTTAACACTTTTCTGATATTTGAATATAATGCATTGAATCGACTGGCTGATATAGTATTATTCTTCACGAAAGGATTTGAATCTATATGATTTGTAAGTTCAAGCATTTGCATCTGTGCGTAAAAATCGGAATAATTGCTGCAGCAATTGCAATTGCTCTGATTGTGCTGGCTTTCTTTATTTTCCCCTTATCAATAAGTGTCGGTCTGGTTGCATTAGGAGCCTTCCTGCTGGTTTCAAGCTTGCTGCTCATATGTAAAAACAAGCTGATTTCGGCAATAAATACTGTCGGTCTGATTCTGGTGGGCATAGCGATTGCGCTTGCCTCTTTTGCAATGATTTTTGCAGCGGGTGATGTTTCGGCAATTATTTGCACAACATTTTTGAGCCTGATACCCGGAATCGGCTTCATAGTGCCGGTTATTCTGATTTCTGTTGCTGCTTTGGCGTTATTCATCCCCGGCATAATTTTGACATTTAAGCGATGCAAGAAAAAGGACAGAATCTGCCGCAAAATAAAAAAGCCGCACGATAAATGCAGCGATTGACCTGACATAAATAATTTAGGCACATAAAAAAGCCGCCCTAAAGGGAGTTCGTCAAATGGATTTACAAGTAAATATTTGACCGACTCTCTTCAAGCGGATTTCATAAGTTAAGACAACACTTAAGGGTTAAACCTTTCGTGTGGTCTTTCTTTTTACATTTATTTTTTACATGAGTAGTCAATCTAAAAACCTTGTGAAATCCTCTACTGTATCAAAATAATAATCACTGTTTTTTCTCATGTATTGTGCAATCCGAGGCACAGTGTTCGACCAGCCGGCATATACGAACTGCACACCGCAAGCCTTTGCCATATCAAGGCCGGGCTTGAGGTCGTCAACCATAATCAGCTCGTTTGGCTGCAATTCCAGAATACGCATTATTTCCCGTAAAGGATAAGGGTTGGGCTTTCGCTTATCTTGTCCAACCTCCCCGCCGAAAACAATATCCGGCTCTATGCCGAAATGAGCCATATAGTCCCTTTTAATAATTTCACTGCTTGAATGTGAAACAACACAGATTTTACCTCCCTCGTCCTTTTGCCGCCGGATTATTCTTTCAAGCCCCGCAAAATAATCGGGTATGCAGTTCTTTATTGTGTCCTGCCAAATGGCGAGCTGAATTTCGCCCTCCTCTTTGGTGAATTTCAGAATTTCGGTGCAGAGAGCGAAAAAGCCCGGCTCAAAGCTATACATTGTGTATTCCTCGAGCGAAATTTTTATTTGCGGGCGAAGCTTTTCCAAAGCTTTAATAAAAGCGGGGAAATGTATTTCGGGCGTGCTGTTAACTACAGTATCGTCATGGTCAAAAACCAAGCATTTATATTTGAGCATTAAATCAGTCCTTTTCTAAAAATATAGTATATCCGCTTTAAGCTAACATTCTACAGCATAAATACTCATTCGTAAAGCAAAACGCGGTTAAAAGCACACTTTTCAAAAGAAATCAGCTGTAAAATGTACATTTGAAAAAAAATAATATTTTATTCTAACAAAACACTTGACAAAACATATTTGCATATGTTATTTTCAGAATACTAATTTTCGGATGGCGTAAAATGTTGTACGCTTTTATCGGCATTGTCGTACTAGTCAGCATTATCGTTATTAACGATAGTGCCATTTTGCGTTATGCTGAATAAGGGTATTGAAGTATTAACCCCCTTGCAGCAAACGCTGCAAGGGGGTTTTAGTTTTTTAACGGGAGGCGAGAAATGTTTATTTTAGTCACCATAATTGTCATTGCCGCAGTAATTGGCGTTGCTAAAGCCGGTAATGCCGGTCGTAGATTTGGCGATTGTGGACATCTAATAGTTTTTTGATCTTTTGAGCGGCTTGACCGGTAAACGAGTGATGCTGCTTTTGAGTAAAAATTCGGAAAAGGGGTTACTGATATGAAGCTCAACGGAGCGCAGATTGTTATTGAACAGTTATGCGCACATGGTGTAACAACCGTGTTTGGATACCCCGGCGGTGCGGTATTGCCCTTGTATGATGAGTTATCCAAAAACACGCACAGGATAACCCACATAATCACAGCTCACGAGCAGGGAGCTGCCCATGCAGCCGATGGGTATGCCAGAACATCGGGAAAAACCGGTGTTGTCTTTGCCACAAGCGGGCCGGGAGCTACCAACCTTGTCACAGGAATAGCCAACGCCTATTTAGACAGTGTGCCGATGGTTGCTATTACAGGCAATGTCGCAGTTCCGCTGCTTGGCAAGGACAGCTTTCAGGAAGTTGATATTCTGGGCATAACGCAGCCAATTATCAAACATAATTTTGTGGCGCGGGATGTCGGTGAGCTTGAGTATATATTAAATGAGGCATTCTATATTGCCAACAGCGGCCGCAGAGGTCCCGTGCTGGTGGATATTCCGAAAAGCGTTCAAACCGATGAGTGCGAGTATGGCGACCTCCCTTCAAAAAAAATGCCTGAGCACTTGCCTGTGCCTAGTCTTGAACAAGCTGTGAATGCGATTAAAGGCTGCAAAAAACCATATATCTATGCCGGAGGAGGAGTGCTTGCAAGCGATGCGCAGGCAGAGCTTATGGAGCTTTCTAAACGGTTATGCGCGCCTGTCGGATTGAGCATGATGGGCATGACTGCAATCCCCCACGATTATGAGCTTAACCTCGGTATGTGCGGCATGCATGGCAAGTATGCAGCAACGGCAGCACAGTCCGAATGTGACTTAATGATTGCATTGGGCGTTCGGTTTTCTGACAGAGCGACAGGCAATATCGAGCTATACAGACAAGGGTGCTCCATTATTCATATTGACATTGACCTTGCTGAAATCGGTAAAAATGTTTCATCCGACATAAATATCAACGGAGATGTCAAGGATGTGCTCAGGAAACTATTAACTTTGCTCGAGCCGATTAAAAATGAAAAATGGCTCACACGCATAGAAGAACTCAAGCAGGTGGATAAGGCACCGCAGAGCGGTGATTTTTCACCGCAAAGCATAATTGAAACGGTGAGCTGCTTTTGTGATGACGACACAGTTATTGCGACCGATGTCGGTCAGCATCAAATGTGGGTTATGCAATACTATCCTTTTAAAAAGCCGAGAGTGCTCCTCACCTCAGGAGGCTTAGGTGCAATGGGCTATGGATTGGGGGCGGCAATCGGGGGTTGCTTGGCAAAAGACCGGCGCAGAACAGTTCTGTTCACAAGCGACGGTAGCTTAGGGATGAACTTAAACGAGATTGCTACTGCCGTTTCGTTGGAGCTACCGCTTGTGATTATTATTCTAAATAACGGTGTATTGGGTATGGTACGCCAATGGCAAGGGATGTTTTTTGGTGCGCGTTATTCACAGACAACATTGAACCGCAAAACAAATTTTGCGGCATTGGCAGATGCCTTCGGTGCGAAAGGCTATTGGGTGAACAGCATTTCGCAGCTTAGAAGCATTCTGGAAAACCTGCCGACCTCCTGCCCTGCGGTTATTGACTGCAAAATTGATATGGATGAAAAGGTGTTGCCAATGATTCCACCGGGCGGGTCAGCGAAAAATATTATTTTAAGGCGGTGATTATATGGAGAAATTTACAGTTGAACTGATTGTATCTAACCACTATGGCGTACTCAACCGCATAACAGGCCTTTATGCCCGCCGCGGCTACAACATCGACAGTCTTTATGTCAATGAAACTGAGAACCCCGAGTTTTCCCGAATGTTGATAGTTTCCAAAGGAGATGAGTATATTCAGACTCAAATTGTCCGCCAGCTTTCAAAGCTTTATGATGTTAAGCAAGTTACTTTAATGGCAACGGTCAAACGCTAAGTCTAAAATATTTTTTATAAAGGAGAAAATGACATGAGCAAAATGTACTACGACAGAGATTGCAACCTCGAACTTTTGAAAGGCAAAACAGTAGCAATTATCGGCTACGGTTCCCAGGGTCATGCCCATGCGCAAAACCTGCATGACAGCGGTGTCAATGTTATTGTGGGGCTTTATGAAGGCTCTAAAAGTGCCGAAGCTGCGAAAGCTGCCGGCTTTGCGGTGTCCAATTCGGCTCAAGCGACAAGGCAGGCGGATATTGTCATGCTGCTTGTCAATGATGAGAAAATGAAAGCAATTTATGATGAAAGCATTGCTCCGAACCTGAGGGCAGGCATGACACTCTGCTTTGCTCACGGATTTAACATTCATTACAATCAAATTGTGCCGCCCAAAAGCGTCAATGTCATTATGATTGCTCCAAAAGGCCCCGGCCATACTGTCAGAAGCCAATACCTTGAAGGTAGAGGAGTTCCCTGCCTGATAGCTGTGGAAAACGATGCCCGTGGCAATGCAAAGGAGCTGGCACTTGCCTATGCTTCAGGTATCGGCGGCGGACGAGGAGGTATTCTTGAAACCACATTCAAGGAGGAAACAGAAACCGACCTGTTCGGTGAGCAGTGTGTTTTA
>JAAZFZ010000307.1 GCA_012511485.1 Clostridiales bacterium
AGCGTTTCTGAGCATATTTTCCAACGGGGAATATGTATGCCTAGCGGCTCGCAGATGACGGCAGAGGACCTTGAAAGGGTTGCAAAGGTGTTTTCGTCAGCTTTCGGCAAATAATTTTGATGGAAAATAATTTATTATAAAAAAACTTAAAAAAAGACTTGCATTGCTCAAAATATTATGCTACTATCTTTAGGCACGTGTGTTGCGTGCCTATTTTTGATATGCGTTGATGTGGGAGGTGGCTGCTCTCGAAGCAGGAAATTTCCACGGAGTATGTCCGATTAAAAAACCGGGCGAAAGAATCACCTGTTGTCTGTCAAAATAGCTTCCCTTGCGTTTTGACAGTTCAGAGTGTGCTGGCTTATAGCTGAACCTGGAATATATGTTCCAGGTTAAAAAAATCGGGCGTTTGAAACGCCCGGCTCAGTGGTAAGTTTTTAGCATTGCCCGCCAAATTTGCGGCATATATATGCCGGAGAAAAAGAAAGGCGTGACGAGAATGGCAGTTAAGGGATCAATCAGAATCAGACTCAAGGGCTATGACCACAACCTTGTCGACAAGGCGGCAGAAAAAATTGTTGAGGCCGCAAAGCGCACAGGCGCTCAGATTTCCGGCCCCGTACCGCTCCCGACAGAGAAGGAAATTGTTACAGTCCTTCGTGCAGTCCATAAATATAAGGACTCCCGCGAGCAGTTTGAACAGCGTACACACAAGAGGCTCATCGACATTATTAGACCCTCATCCAAAACAGTTGAGGCTCTCACAGGACTTGAGCTCCCCGCAGGCGTCGAGATAGAGATTAAGCTCTGATCTATATACATTATATTATATGGTAAAGTGCGCCGCAGGTCATGTTGACAAAAGTCAACCAATAACTTGAAGGAGGAAAGGAAATGAAAAAAGGTCTAATTGGCAAAAAAATCGGGATGACTCAACTTTTTGATGATAAGGGAAATGTCGTTCCAGTAACGGTTGTCCAAGCTGGTCCATGCACAGTTGCCTTGAAAAAGACAATTGAGAACGACGGCTATGAGGCAATCCAAGTCGGTTTCGGTGACATCAATATCAAAAATGTGACCAAGCCCATGAAGGGGCATTTTGATAAGGCAGGTATAGCCCCCAGAAGGACATTAAAGGAGTTCAAGCTTGAAGATATCAGCAGCATCAATGTGGGTGATATTCTGAAGGCTGATGTTTTTGCTACCGGCGAAAGCGTTGATGTGGTAGGTACAAGCAAGGGCAAGGGAACTGCCGGCTCCATAAAGAGATGGAACTTCGCTATACTCAAAGAATCTCATGGCACAGGCCCCAATTCAAGGCATGCAGGTTCACTCGGCGCATGCAGCGACCCCTCAAGAGTTTATAAGGGGAAGAAGCTTGCAGGGCATATGGGTAACGAGAGAGTTACAATCCAGAACCTGGACATTGTTAAGGTTGATGCTGAAAACAACCTTATCGCCATAAAGGGTTCCATTCCGGGCCCAAAGGGCGGCACAGTAATTATAACCGATAGCGTAAAAGCGTAAGAAAGGAGTAGAAAGGTATGCCAAACTTAACAGTATTTAACACGGCAGGCGAGAAGGTTTCCGAAATAGAGCTTTCTGAGAATATCTTCGGCATTGAGCCGAACACTTCGGCAATGCACCTGTGTGTGGTAAATTACCTAGCTAACCAGCGCCAGGGTACTCAATCTACCCTTACACGCAGCGAAGTCAGAGGAGGCGGCAGAAAGCCATGGCGTCAGAAGGGCTCCGGTCGTGCAAGACAAGGCTCGACAAGGTCACCTCAGTGGACCCACGGCGGCGTAGCACACGGCCCCAAGCCCCGCGAATACGGATTCACACTCAACAAAAAGGTCAAGAGGCTTGCAATGAAATCCGCTCTTTCGGCAAAGGTGGCAGACAAAGAGCTTATAGTGCTTGACAATTTTGCTCTTGAGGGAATCAAGACAAAGGAAGTAGTCAAGGTTCTAAACGCTCTTGAAACCGGCAGGAAGACTCTTATCGTTCTCCCCGAGAAGGATGAGATTGTTTACAGAAGCGCACGCAATATTGCAGGCGTCAAGACAACTCTTGTAAATACACTTAATGTTTACGACATCCTTAATTGTGACTCTTTGCTGGTTCTCAAGGATGCAGTGAGCAAAATCGAGGAGGTATATGCATGAAAGCAGCACAGGATATAATCCTCCGCCCGATTATCACCGAGGAAAGTATGTCAGGCACATCCTTTAAAAAGTACACCTTTGAGGTTGCCAAGGATGCCAACAAGATTGAGATTGCAAACGCAGTCGAAAAGCTTTTCAAGGTTAAGGTTGCAAAGGTAAATACACTTAATTGCAAGGGCAAGCTTCGTAGATACGGCCGCTATGAGGGCTACACCTCAGCGTGGAAAAAGGCTGTTGTCACCTTGACAGAGGATTCAAAGACAATTGAGTTCTTTGACGGGATTCTGTAATACAACAAGAAAACTATGGCGGTAAGGTATGGAGAGTGACATGCTCCGCAAAGCTGCTGTAAGGAGAGTGAAAAAATGTCAATAAAAAACTATAACCCGACTACAAACGCAAGGCGTAATATGTCGGTTACGGATTATTCAATTCTGACCAAGAAGGCACCCGAAAAGAGCCTCCTCGAGAAGCTCAGCTACAAAGCAGGGCGCAACAACTACGGCAGGATTACAGTTCGCCATCGTGGTGGTGCAAACGCAAAAAAATATCGTATCATTGATTTTAAACGCGATAAATTCGGTGTCAGCGCAACAGTATCATCAATCGAGTATGACCCCAACCGTTCGGCACACATCGCACTTCTCAAATATGAAGACGGCGAGAAGAGATATATCATAGCACCCGAGGGAATTGGCGTGGGCGACACAATAGTTGCCGGACCCAATCCCGATATTAAACCCGGCAATGCTCTGCCTCTTTCAAATATACCTACGGGCACTTTTATTCACAATGTTGAGCTTTACCCGGGCAGAGGTGGTCAGTTGGCAAGGTCTGCAGGCAACTCCGCTCAGCTTATGGCAAAAGAGGGTGCATATGCGCTCCTTCGTCTGCCCTCAGGCGAGCTTCGCAATGTTCGGGCAAGCTGCATGGCTACAATAGGTCAGGTTGGTAATGTTGAACATGAGAATGTTAAAATCGGCAAGGCGGGACGCAAGCGTCACATGGGTTGGAGGCCGACAGTCAGAGGCTCCGCTATGAACCCCAACGACCATCCGCACGGCGGCGGCGAGGGCAGGAGCCCAATTGGTCGCCCGAGTCCTGTTACCCCATGGGGTAAACCGACTCTCGGTTACAAGACTCGTGCAAAGAAGAAAGCATCCAACCAGCTAATAGTCAAACGCCGCAACGGTAAATAAGAAAGGAGCGAAGAATAATGGGCAGAAGCATTAAAAAAGGACCTTTTGTACAACTGTCACTGTTCAAGAAGGTTGTTGCCATGAATGAGAGCGGCAACAAGCAGGTCCTTAAAACATGGAGCCGCAGCTCCACAATTTTCCCCGAGTTCGTTGGCCATACCTTCGCTGTTCATGACGGGCGCAAGCATGTCCCTGTTTATGTAACAGAGGATATGGTTGGTCATAAGCTTGGCGAATTTGCACCGACCCGTATTTTCAGAGGTCATGCAGGTTCAAAGACTACAAATACAGGAAAGTAATCGGTCGAAAGGAGTGTATAGACAATGCAAGCAACGGCAAAGGCTACCTATGTGAGAATTTCTCCGCGTAAGGTTCAGATAGTGCTTGATCTTATTCGCAATCAGCCAGCCGACAAGGCAATGGCAATTCTGAAATACACGCCCAAGGCCGCGTGTGAACCCTTGATTAAGGTTTTGAAGTCAGCAATGGCAAATGCCGAAACGAATCACAACATGGATGTCTCCAGACTGTATGTTGCCGAGTGCAGCGTATGCCAGGGCCCGACCCTCAAGCGTATGAGACCCAGAGCACAGGGGAGAGCTTTCAGAATCAACAAGAAAACATCTCACATTACCCTTGTACTCAAGCAAGCAGAATAAGCGAGGAGGAGGTATAGAAATGGGACAGAAAATTAATCCGACCGGCCTTAGAGTAGGCGTTATAAAAGATTGGGAATCGCGTTGGTACACAAATTCCAAAAACTTTGGAGAAACCTTGGTTGAGGACTATAAGCTTCGCGAATACCTTCTCAAGCTGCTTGCTCCCGCCGGCGTACCAAAGATTGAAATCGAGCGTGATGCAAAGCGCGTTCACATCAATATTCACTGTGCCAAGCCCGGCATGGTTATCGGCCGCGGTGGTGCAGAAATCGAAAAGCTCAAGAAAATCTGCGAGCAGAAGCTGGGTGGCAAGACAGTTTCGCTCAACATCGTGGAGATAAAGCAGCCAGACCTAAATGCACAGCTTGTTGCCGAAAACATCGCAGCACAGCTTGAAAGGCGTATTTCCTTCCGCCGTGCACTAAAGCAGGCTATCGGACGCACAATGAAGCTCGGAGCAAAGGGTATTAAAACTCAGGTTTCGGGCAGACTCGGCGGAGCCGAAATCGCCCGCACAGAGCACTACCATGAAGGAACTATCCCACTGCAGACAATCAGAGCTGACATTGACTACGGCTTTGCAGAGGCAAAGACGACCTATGGCCGTATCGGCGTCAAGGTCTGGATTTACAGGGGCGAGGTTCTTCATGATACCCGCAAGCCCCGCAGGGAAGGAGGCAATCGCTAATGCTGTTACCTAAGCGTGTCAAGCGCCGCAAGGTGCAGAGAGGCCGCATGAAAGGCACTGCAACCCGCGGCAATAAGGTTAACTATGGTGATTACGGTCTTGTAGCACTTGAGCCTGCATGGATAACATCCAATCAGATAGAGGCTGCCCGTGTTGCCATGACCCGTTACATCAAGCGTGGCGGCCAGGTATGGATAAAGATATTCCCTGATAAGCCAATTACAGAGAAGCCCGCTGAAACCCGAATGGGTTCCGGTAAAGGTTCTCCTGAGTATTGGGTTGCGGTTGTTAAGCC
>JAAZFZ010000308.1 GCA_012511485.1 Clostridiales bacterium
GGGCAGCAGTCTGTAATAAATTTCAGGGTAAACCATGCGGTAGAGCATATCATCCGGTGTTTCAGGCTGCTGACTCGGAGCCTGAGGCATTTGCTGATTATTCATGCTTGCCCCGTTTTGCATATTCTGAAACGGGTAGTCGTTCATTTCCATCTTTTATCCTTCAAATAATTATAGTATTGACTGACCATTATATACTATGTTTTTTGGTGCTTCTTGTTACTGCATAAAAAAAGCCGCTTTATGCGGCAGCTTTATAGTGTTGATATTTATTTAGTTGTCCTTCACATTACTCTGCTTGGAAATATTGCATCGAGAACCCCTATTAGCAGTGCGGCGATTATTGCTCCGAGAATTGACACCGACATATTGGGTACAAGGTACTGAGCAACATAGATTATGACTGCTGCTATTGCAAAGCCCTTGAAGCCCTTGCCAAATGGTGATGCGTCAATTTTCATCAGTTTTTCAACAAGAAAATCAAGAACACTGATTACGACTGCCGCCAATAAAAATGACCATAAGCCTCTTATTGAGAAGCCGGGCGAAACGAATGACACTACTGCGAGAATAATTGCCATAACAACCAGCCTGCCCAGCCAGCGAAAAAAAACAGTTGCGCCTGAGCGCCCGTGTTCGGTTTCAGTATAATTTGCCATAATTCTTCCTCCTGATATTAGTACTATTCAAAATTGAAAGTAAGCTACTTTCACACTCTTGCAGTTGGCTTGTATTATTATGACCTGTTTTTAAAACAAATATGTATTAATGCAATCCCTTGCAAACCTTGTCAAAATATATGGACAGCGGGTGTTAATTATGATATATTATTTTTTGAAAGATTTTCCAAATGAGAGAGGAATAATAATTATGGCGTTAAGTGCAGCTTCGGCTTTTTCAAAGGTCTGGTCCGTCATTACAACAATATTCTTGATTATATCAAGCTTAATTAATCCCGGTGAAATAAGCTCTTCGCCCGAAGTGAGCCTGATTTCAACAAATTCCTTATCCATGACAAATGCAATGTATGCAGGTCAGGGAATAACAACGGACGGTGAATATTACTACACCTCCGGCACTATGACGGCAGTCAATATGCACGGCCTTGCAAAGTGGGATGCCGAAACCTTAAATAGACTTGCCACTAACCTTCAGGCGATTCCCGACTATTTTGTTGAAGATTATGAAAGTAACCATATCGGCGGCATAAGCTACTTTAACGGTTATATATATGCTGCGGTTGAGGATGTTGGGAATATTCATCCTTTAATACTGCTCTACGATGCAGAAACACTCGAATATGCGGATATCTGCTATGAGCTTGGCACAGAGCACCTACCCAACGGTGTGCCGTGGTGTGCTGTTGACGCTCAGCGTGAGCTGCTCTATTGCTCACCCTTCAGGGATGTAACCGAAATTGTTGCCTTTAACCTTAATGATTTGTCTTTTTCACATACGATCCCGCTTTCTTGTGAAATTACAAGGATTCAGGGCGGAGAGGTTTATGACACAACGCTCTACCTTTCCTACGATGCTCAGGGAAGTGTTGACGAGGCAGTATATGCCGTAAACCCCGACAACGGAGATGTCAAAACAGTTTTTGAAAGATACCTCAACGGCTATGACAATGAGGCAGAGGGCATGACCGTATACCCAATGGCAGACGGTTCATTATTCCACATTCTTGATTATGACAAGCTGTTTTCGGTAAACATCAGGCATTATGCGTGGACTGAGCAGGAATAAAAATAGCAGGTCAGATTAAGGCTCTTAAAAGGGAACAGACCCGATGCCGAAAAGTATGCTCTTGTGCTCTTGCCCCTGAAATGGTTGGCGAGAATCTATATTTCATTTATGTAGGGGCGGCCGAATTTCCGGCTGCCCTTTTAAAATTCTTGTGACAATTTGCAAGCAATATGATATAATGCATAAATGGTTCTGATTGAACCTCAAAGAAAGAATGAAAGGAAATATTTATGATTAAAATGGAGATAGCCGTCAGCGCCTAAACACGGAGGGCATTGAGAACTGACAATCAATTTCCCTCCGAAATATTTTTATTTTAGGAGGAAAAATGAATAATACTAATCTTAATAAATATGGATTAACCGCCCTCATTGAGCAGGAAGCTTCTTTGTTTGACGGTTTGTTCCTTGCGCGCATAAGTGTTCAGCACCGTGATATGTATAGGGTTATCAGTGAGCAGGGAGAGCTTTCGGCAGTGATGTCGGGTAAGCTGATGCATGAGATGCGTGCCTGCGGCGGATACCCTGCGGTGGGTGACTGGGTAATGGTTGACCGCACGGACAACAGCGGCGGAGATGCGGTTATTCACCGTGTTTTGAGCCGCAAAAGGGCTTATTCAAGGAAGGCGTCGGGGACGTCAAATGCAGTGCAGGTTATCACTGCAAACTTTGACACCGTTTTCCTTTGCATGGCTCTCAATGAAGATTTTAATCTGCGCAGAATGGAGAGATATCTGACCATCTGCTGGGACAGTGGTGCTACACCTGTAATTATCCTGACAAAATCCGACCTGTGCGATAATTTGCCTGCCAGAGTTAACGATGTAACAGATATCAGTATGGGAGCCGAAATAATAATCTGCTCGGCAACTGACGATATAAGCTGCTCTCTTGTTAATTCACGCATTAAGGCGGGTGAAACCGTAGCCTTTGTCGGCTCCTCTGGAGTCGGAAAATCGACACTTATTAACCGCCTTATTGGCAGTGAGATTCTGCATACAGGCGAAATACGAAGTTCTGACGGCAAGGGCAGGCACACTACTACTCACCGTCAAATGCTCCTGCTGCCAAACGGCGGAATTGTTATTGACACACCGGGTATGCGTGAGCTTCAGTTATATTCGGGCAACCTTACAAAGACATTTGAAGACATTGAGGATTTAGCTGCAGGCTGCAAATTCA
The DNA here is from genome assembly GCA_012511485.1 of Clostridiales bacterium. Lineage (GTDB taxonomy): Bacteria > Bacillota > Clostridia > Oscillospirales > Acutalibacteraceae > JAAZFZ01. The sequence continues at coordinate 2,928 of JAAZFZ010000308.1, forward strand.
ATGACTGCACACACAGCAACGAGCCGGACTGCCGAGTTAGGCAGGCGCTTGAGGATGGGTACCTGACAGCAGAAAGATTTGAAAGCTACATGAAGCTGCAGCGGGAGTTGTCGTACGAAGGCTTGGATTCAAGGGAGCTTGAGCATCAAAAAATCAACAGAATGTTTAACAGCATGAATGAATATAAGCAAACGAGAGATTATTTTAAGCGAAAAAACAAAAGATAAAACGGCGGTTTTTCCGTCTGCATAAAAAGGGCAGCCTCGGATATCCTCTGAGGCTGCCTGTTTTTCATTAAATGAAAATCACACGATATAGAAAAGTATGCACAGGACATGGGCGGCACTGCCCAGAATAGTAAAAATGTGAAAAACCGAATGGGAGTATCTTTTGCGCACCCCATAAAGGATGGCGCCGATTGTATAGAAAAGCCCTCCCCCAAGCAGAAGTGCAAATCCACCAGCTGTCAGGGCAAGAAATGTCGGTTTTATCGCAATAAGAATACCCCAGCCCATGCCGATATAACATATCATTGAAAAAACTCTGAAGCGTTTGAGGTCAATTGCATTCAGCACTATGGCAACTGCCGCAATTGCCCACATCACACCGAAAAGCACCCAACCTGCAACATTGCTGACCTTTCTTATTGCACAAACGGCAATGGGAGTATATGTTCCCGCAATGAGAAGGTAAATTGAGCAGTGGTCAAGCACCTGAAACACCTTTTTTGCCATTGGAGGTTTCAGCCCGTGATAAATGCTTGACATTGTATAGAGCGCTATCATCGTAGCACCGAATACAATCGAGCTGAGTACCCCTGCCGTGCTCGAGTGAAATGCGGCAACAACGACGCAAAGCACCAGAGCGGCAATGCCTATCGCACCGCCGACAATGTGCGAAACCATATTAAATATTTCTTCTCCCCTGGTGTAGTCGGGGAGCTTTCTGTCCACCAGTTTTGTTCTTGACACTTCGTTTCCTCTTAACAAAATAAAATTTATATTAATATATCATAAATTAATGTTTAAAGCAAATAAGCAAAAGAAAAAATACTATTTATATTATGACAGGGTAGCTGGAAAATATTCCGTCGAGCTTTTTTTGCCATGTGCAGACAGCTTTTTCATCAAAATCCTGCGGAATGCTCTGAGCTACGGCTGTTGCTTTTTTCATTTTTGTGAGATCGGCAAATAGTTTTGCAAGAAGCGCCGGGTGCCTTGCTCCCTTGAGCAGGATGTTCAGGGCGAGCTTTGGCGTAATCTTGGGCTTGTTTCCTCCCCCGCCTGCTGCAAGCATTTCTCTGTTGAGAATTCCCGATTCAAAAAAGAAGTCTAAATCCTTTGAATCTATTGAAATCATCCAGCGTCTGAGGACATCTATGCCTGTATTCTTTGCGCCGCTTTCCTCATAGAAGCTAACCTGATATTTCCAAAGGTTGCCAAGCTCGCAGCTTTCGTCCTTGCTAAGAACTTCACTGAGAATCTGAGCGCAAAGCAAACTGCAGGCAATGCCGGAGCCCATTAACGGAATTGTCATAAAGGCGGAATTCCCCGAAAGCACATAGCCGTTAGCTACCATCCTCGAAATCGGATACCTTAACGGAATGGCGGTGGTTATCCCGCACCTGAGAAGCCTGTCGCCAAGGGCAGGGTTATCCGCTTTGAGCTTTTCAAGTGCAGACTGCACTGTGGATTCATCGAGCTTGCCAATGCGGCTTATGAGGACATCGACATTATTCGGCTCATCTCCTGCCGCAAACCATGAAAGCCCCTTCTCGTTGTTGTGTTGAAAATAGAGCTTGTTGATAATCTCTGCTTCAGGCACATCACTTTTGCGCTCATAAAAACCTCTGTAGGACACCATGACCTCATTTTCATGCGGTTGAGCCTGAATTTTAAATTCTGCGGGCAGGCTTTTGCGGAATGGAGAATAAACCCCAGAGCAGTCCACCGTCAAATCGGCATAAATCTCCTCTCCCCCGACTCTTACACCGCAGACTCCGCCATCCTTTATTATAAGGCTTTCAACCTCGCATGAGTAATTCAGCTGTGCGCATTTTTCAGCAAGGCTGAAAAGATAATCATTAAGCGGGCGGCGCATAATGCAGATATCTCTCACACAATTCCCTGCGCCAACTGGAATCTTAGCCTTTTCGCCTGGGCTGACAAAAATCCAGTTTTTCTTTTCTTCAAAATTCTCTTTATTAATCAAAGGCAGATTAAGCCTTTTAAAAATTGTCGGGTTGATAAAATCATGCCAATCAAATGCTACATCTTCTCTTTTAAGCTTTTCAAACAATGCTACTTCGTGGCCCAGAGAACCTAGCTTCATCGCCATAGCAAGGCCGCCCTGATTGCCGCCAATTACAACAATTTTCTTCATAAAAACCCCTCAATCGTTTGTTTTGATTTCTTTTAACAAAAACGGAAGCACGACACTTACTGTGCGTTCACCCTCGTCAAAGAGGAAAATATGACCCGAGCCCTTGAAGGTATGAATAACCGCCTGCGGGCAGACCTCCTGAAGCCTTTCATGCTGGTAATACGGCATAGTTTTATCATCCGTTCCCCAGATGCAGAGTGTGGGTATATGCTGATTTGCAACACTTTCATACCCCTTCATTGCATGAGCGGTTTTCAAAATTGTGTTACGCATTGAAGAAAGAGTACACCTCAAAAAACCCTTGTATTTTGCAGAGTATGCAAATGAATTTAGGTAGTAATCCTTAACCTCCTGTGAAGAGTATTTTAGCTCCGATGCGCTTTTTATGAGCAGGATTTTGCCGCCTACGGTTGAAAAAATTATATCGCCGAGCACAGGTATTTTGCATATTTTCGTGTAAAAAGGAGTTTTGTAGGTATCCATACCCGCAGGGGCAAGCAGAACGAGCTTTTCCACCCTGCCCGGATAAAGGCGGCAGAAGGTCGAAGCTATTATGCCGCCCATGGACGTGCCAAAAAGAATGAATTTTTCTGAGCCAAAAAGTGCCTGCGTTAACTCATTGAGTTGTTTTGCAAACAGCTCCGGAGTGTATTTTGCCTTAGCTCTTTCGGAAAGACCTCTACCCAGCAAATCGTAACGGAGAACTTTAAAGCCCGCATTAACCAAAGATTCGAACACCTTGTCATATATATAATATGGTGTGGCATAACCATGCACAAGCACTACTCGCTTGCCCTGACCCTTTAACTCATAGTGTGTATTGCCCGTTTCAAGGTTAATAAAGCTGCCGCTTGCCTTTTGCCTTTGAGCATCGGTCAGTTCCAGCGTTTCAATCTGCCTGACAAGTCTGTTCAATTGCGCCTTGTCCATGTCCCTATCTCCTTATGCAATAAAATATTTCTGTTTTATTATTATATCATGCAAAAATAAAGTAGTAAAGTTAATAATTTATAAAAAAAAGGAGGAATACGTGGGCAAAAAGCTTGATGCCTTTATAGCATCTCCTTCACCGGAGACATATAAAAAAGCGGCTGCTCTAACTCAAACACAGTGAGTTTATACCGCCGCTTTTTATTGTATTTTATTATTATTCTGTACTATTCATCGAGCTTGAGCACTGCCATAAAGGCCTCCTGCGGGACCTCAACAGTGCCTAACTGCCTCATGCGTTTCTTGCCCTCTTTCTGCTTTTCGAGGAGTTTCTTCTTCCTCGTTATGTCGCCGCCGTAGCATTTTGCAAGGACATCCTTGCGCATTGCCTTGACTGTTTCTCTAGCTATTATCTTCCCACCAATGCCAATCTGGATAGGTATCTCGAACATCTGCCTGGGGATATTATCCTTGAGCCTTTCCGCTATTCTTCTTGCTCTGGCATAGGCCTTGTCGGAAAAGATAATAAAAGAAAGCGCGTCGATTACATCTCCGTTGAGAATTACATCTAACTTGACAAGGTTCGATTTTCTGTAATCGGTGACTTCATAGTCAAATGAAGCATAGCCCTTTGTTCTTGATTTAAGCGTATCAAAGAAATCATATATAATCTCATTGAGAGGAAGCTCATAATGAACATCGACTCTGTCTGAGGCAATATAGGTCATCCCCTTAAATATACCTCTTCTGTCCTGACACAAATCCATAATGGCACCGACATACTCTGCAGGTGAAAAAATATGTGAGGAGGTAAACGGCTCCTCGCAATAGGATATCTGTGACGGGTCGGGGTAATGTGTGGGGTTATCTATCTCGACAACGGTATCGTCCTGCATATGAATTTTATAAACAACACTCGGGATTGTTGTGACAAGGTCAAGGTCATATTCACGCTCAAGCCTTTCCTGGATTATTTCAAGGTGTAAGAGACCTAAAAACCCGCACCTGAACCCAAAGCCCAGCGCACCCGATGTTTCAGGCTCATATGAGAGCGACGAATCGTTTAACCTAAGCTTTTCAAGCGCATCACGCAGGTTTTCATAATCTGCACCGTCGGCGGGATATACTCCGCAGAACACCATGGGGCTGACCTTGCGGTAGCCGGGCAACGGCTCGGCAGCAGGCCTTGAGGCAAGCGTCACAGTGTCGCCTACCCTGGCATCACCAACGGTTTTGATTGAGGCTGTAATGTAGCCAACCTCTCCAGCGGTAAGGGCTTGTGCAGGCTCCATGTGTGTTGCCCTCATATAACCCACCTCAACAACATTGAATTGAGCGCCTGTTGACATCATCCTCATCGTGTCATTTGGCTTGATTTTGCCCTCCACAATCCGAACATATACTATTACTCCCTTGTAGCTATCATACACGCTGTCGAAAATAAGGGCTCGCAGAGGAGCTTCGTCGTCCGCCTTTGGGGCGGGAATATCCGCTATGATTCTTTCCAGCACCTGCTCGACATTCTCGCCTGTTTTTGCAGACACTTTGGGAGCCAGAGAGCAGTCAAGCCCTATTATATCTTCAACCTCCTTTGCAACTCTGTCAGGCTCGGCGGCAGGGAGGTCGATTTTATTGATAACAGGCACAATTTCAAGGTCATGGTCAAGCGCAAGGTAGGTATTGGCAAGAGTCTGCGCTTCAATGCCCTGCGAGGCATCAACAACAAGTATGGCACCCTCGCATGCGGCAAGGGAACGGGAAACCTCATAATTAAAGTCAACATGGCCGGGAGTGTCAATAAGGTTGAGAGCATACTCCTGCCCATCTTCTCCCTTGTAATCAAGCTTTACGGCATGTGCCTTAATTGTTATGCCTCTTTCCCTCTCAAGGTCCATATTATCAAGCAGCTGAGCAGTCATCTCACGCCTGGCAACTGAGCCTGTAAGCTCAAGAAGCCTGTCCGACAATGTGGATTTGCCGTGGTCTATATGTGCGATTATTGAAAAATTTCTTATATTCTCTTTAGGTACGGGCAAAAATACCACCTCATAAAAATAATCATAAGCTATATTAACATAATAGTCTTTAATAATACAAGAGTTCTTTGTTAAGAAATGCTATGTTATACCTTTTTCGGCATTTAGTAATTACACATACAATTCAGAATACAATTTAGAGTTTAAATTATTTCTTTTATATGCAACACGAGTCATAATACGCATTATTGTTCTCATTTTTGGAAATAAATGACGACAAAACGCAATAGCCACTGCTTGCTACAATACCGTGATAAGCGTGGCAATAAGTTTCCATGATAAAATAATAAATTTTACCAAAAGCCCTTGAAATATCAAAAGAAACAATGTAGAATAATGGTGTACGGTTAGTATACAAATTTTGTTTAATACAGGAGGAAAAGCTATGAAGAAAATCATCGCAATCTTTCTTACTGCAATTATGGCTATGAGCTGCTTAGCCATAAATGCAAGTGCAGACCATTACATAGACAGAGATACTGTCATCGAAAGCAACACACCCATTGCACCCGGCGAGGTAATAACATTCAAAGGAATGAAACTAGCTCAGGTGAGTTATTATCCAGGTAGTTTTGATATTTATGAAGTTCATTATGACGGTGTCAGCAGCAGTGGTTATGATTATTTTGAGGATATTGAACTTCCTTCCGGTTTTGTCATTAAAGATCTGGGGTCCATTTCAACCGGGCATATGACTGTGGACGGTTCGCCTCAAACCGCTGAAGCTGAAATTGACTTTGATGTTGAGCATTGTGTTTTTACAGGTTGGAAGGTCACTAGTTTCCAGAATACATCGCAATACATTCAGATTGTTTTAGAAGCAACCTGGGAAGAAGACCCCGAAAACCCGTTCCCGGAGCCTGCAGAGCCAACTTTAATTGAAATAATTATTGAGTATCTTAAGGAAGCTGCAAACTTCCTGATGGGCATTTTGGCTCAGATTGTTGCAAAGATAATGGAATATCTTGAAATCATACCTACTGAATAAGAAGAATTAAACTTCAAGAGCCGGCAGTTTAACTGCCGGCTCTTTTTTTAATCTTCATCAGCCCTTTTCTTGCCCGACTTAACTTTGCCCCTAACTTCCGGCACAGGCTCCACCTCATTATCAGGAAGGTTTTGCCAATGGTTTTTTTGTGTCCTTTTAGGATTCTCCGGGTCAATTCGTTTCATGTGCTTTTTAGCCATTTCAACACCTCTCAATAATTATCTGCAATTCGGTGATAATTATTATAGTAATGCTTTTTAGCTGAAACACTAATTTTAACCGGAAAATAACAAATGATGAGATAAAAATAAAGTGCTAATGCTGTAAAGCGTTTCTCTTTACATATATTGGGTAAACGGATATACTTACTTGCATTTATTAAACATTTTAATTGAATTTGATGATTTTATCTGTTGTGTAAAGTCAATATACTTTACGATGTTTTGGGTGGAAATAAGATGAATTTATGGTGTGCCAAGGCATCCGGGGAATAATATTGATTGATTAGCCAGCATAAAAACTCCCCTGCAGAAGAATATTACGGGAGATGTTTTACTTTATTTTTTGCAGGTTTTGAATTCTGCGAAAAGCGGTTTTTTGCTTTGCTTTCTCCAGAAGCTGTTTGCATACACCTCGACTGCATATTTAGTATCGGCCTCCAGCTCCTTAGCGACAACCGAAAGTGTTTGAGGCATATTATAAAAGTAATACTCCGACCATATGGATATCTGCCTGCAAATTATGCCTGAATCCACCCTCTTAATAATAATGTTATAATCGTCAACATATTCACTTTCAATAGATGCCTGGTCAAAGGTAATTACGCATTTATCAAAAGAAATGTCGCTGACACTGATTTTTGCTCCCTGCCTGAAGAAGGGTTCAACGGTTGAATTATATCTTTCATCCGTATAGGTAAAGGTGGCAGGGTTGCTCGGGCAGTCAATTTTCCATACAAACGGGAAATAGTTGTTGCTGATTATGTCATAGGGATAGACACGAACTCGGTTATTTTTATCTGCTTGAACAATGAGCATCTGCGCCGCTTGATTGGCCTTGGGCGGCACTGTACCGTATACCTTATCAAACTCATCAAGCTCAAAATAACTGAGAGTGCCTGTTCCCAATGAGGTGAAATGCTTTTGATGTATTGAGCGAGGGTCGTTAATCGGTGCGTGGGAATGGCCGGAGAAGTCAATAATCTGGGGATAATTCATCAAGATATGTGTTAAATCGTCCTCTCCCCAATTGATGCTGCCGTAAACAGTGCCGCTGATATGAGGGTGCTGAAAGAAGAAGATTGGTTTTTTCGGGTCATCGGCTGCGGCCGCCTTTAGTTCCCTTTTGACCCAGCTCTGCTTGCTATCGTCAAATCTGCATCCATTAGTTGTAGAAACTGAAATGAAATGAAAACCGTTTATAACCTTGTGCGTATCAGGCTCCATGCCGAAAATTCTGCCGAGTTTTTCAAGAGCGCCGGATTCACCACCGTTATTGACATTAAACTCATGGCTCGCAACCGAAACGGTTATTTCCGTACCCTCCCGGACATTCTCGTCCAGAGATTTTTTGAAGGCCTTCATTTGAATTTCTGAGCCACTGTTTGCAAAATCACCGACTATGAACAAGGCGTCCAGATATTTATATGTATCCGACTTTTTCGATATGTCGTATACCGTTTTCATTGCTGATTCAAAGCGTTCGCGCTCAACTGTGTGCTCATCCTTGTAATGAATATCGCTCATGACTGCAAAGCGGAGAATGGGAGTAAAAACATCTTCATTTTTCATTTTATCACCCCGAATTTTATTCCAGTATAGTTTAGACTTTGAGGAAATAAATGTCAAATGTTATTTCATATTATTTCAATATTTAACTGAAAATTGACGGCTGTTGTTTTCACAGCCGCCATTATCATTTTATTATTTTCAAGCGACCGAGAACAGGTAGCTCCTTCGCCCTGCCCATAACGGCGTTTACAAAGCCTATTATTGATAACGCAGCAATAGGAATACAAATCAGCAAAAGCATAATTGACAGAATTTCGGGTGTATCCTTGTACTGATAAGCCTGCCCCATAATATGCGTTATTTTTGTCACCTTGATAAGTCTGAGAAGATGGCTTGCAATAAAATAAACTATCATCATCGCAAGCAGATTAAGGCCCTGCTTTGCATGAAACCGCGCATATTTTGATTTTGAGGCTGCAAACCATGTTATCAGTACAGGTATACCGAGGTAAGATATTGCTGCCATAAACCTGTTTTGCTCAATATCAACAATTGAAAATCCTTCATCTTTCAGGGGCTTCTGCTGTGAAATGCCCTTGAGGTTTTCTGTTTTTGTGTTGCCCTTAACAGCGGCACCGCAGCGTGGACAAAACTCATTTTTATCAGAGAACTCATTGTAGCATCTTATGCATAATTTCACATTAATTCCCCCCGGAAGATTGTTTAGTCAATACTATTTTTGTCTTAATTATTGTTTACTATTCAATACTTTTAGCTATGACTCAAAAACGTCAATTGTTACAATTTCATATTCGCTCATATCAAGCAATCCCGTTTTGCTGACCTTCCCCTTTTCAAGCTTATCAACGGTCATTATGTATTTCTTTTCGCCGTTTTCAGAGTTGAATTTCAGGCAAATCTGCGTTTCGTCATCAATCCAATAGCTGTATTTCGTACCCGCAGCTTCAAAGTCATATCTTTTGCAGCTGCGTCCGATTAGCTCATCGCTTTTTGGGCTTTTGAGCAGGCTTGAATATGGCTGCCAATTAGCAAGATATGATGAAAAGATATCCGCATATTCGTTTAGACTTTCGTTTGATTGACTTTTAAAGCCTGTTTTCGTTTCCTCATCAAGGATGTACATTGTATCAGTATCATAATCCATGAAATATATTGAATTATCTATCTGAACTAAAGACGCTTGATTACACCTTAATTCTTTAATATTTGTCTCGTTTTGCGTTAACGAATCCTTTGAAAAAAAGGTTATTTTAATTTCATAATTTGTCAGACCGTTTTTTATTTCCTCTGCGGTCTTAAATCCGGTCGGCAGCTCTGCTTTTGTTGTTGCGGCTGCCTGAAAAGAATTCTTATCTGCAGAGCAGGCTGACACCGCAAAACAGAACAGAATTAGCACCATTATCAATGCAACGGTTTTTTTCATAGCTCATGCCCCCAGCAATAAAAGTTAATGAATGAATACAAACTCACGGTGATATTTTTCTGCATTTTAATTATATTGCGGGACAAAATCAGTTTATGTCACGCCACATTGACGGAATGTTTAGCCAAAGAGCGATTTTTTAGAAAATAGTACTTGATTTTTTTTAAAATGTGTGTATAATAATAAAGTGCCTCAGGGGCACATATATATCGCGGAGTGGAGCAGTTCGGTAGCTCGTTGGGCTCATAACCCAAAGGTCATAGGTTCAAATCCTATCTCCGCAACCATGATTAAGCACCAAAAAAGATGCTTACCCAAAAAGCCCAGTAACCACAACGGTTTCCGGGCTTTTTTCGTCTCAAAAAACAATTGCAAATAAAAAGATGCAAATCCCCGTTTTCGGCGTTTGGAGAGGAATTGAACTAAAATCATATCAAATTGCTCGCTTTAATTTTTGAGCATAGTAAACAATGTGGTGTTTCCCGTGATTGATTTGATTCTTGCAGCACTGTTCTTTACAAAAATCGGTCTTCTATATATGGACTATCGAAAGCATGGACAGTTTGAATTTACGGCGCCACTTTATATTTGGAGCATTATTAGGATGTTAACGAAAAAGCAGACCAACTTTCATTATTAGAAGTTGGTCTGCTGATTATTATACTTATTTCCCATTGTGCTCAAGTAACTATCATGTTGGCAAGCTTTTAATTGATGGAATAGCCACCGAAAAAGAAGTCAAGGAATTTTTCCTGCCAAGAGACCTCAATTACTTTTTATTGGGGTATTTCAAGCATAAATAAGTATGGAATTGCTGTTTCGGCGATGCTTAATTGCATTCTTTGTACCCATACCGGCAGTAGTAGGTTGTTCTCCCACAAGGGCTATGACGGGGTTTCTAAATGTCGAGGTATAAACAAATAGACTTTTGAAAGAGATGCAAAAAATGTATTAAAAGGGAGCAGTTGGTTTTTAAGTCCTCTGCTCCCGGTTTTTTAAATCACTCCTGTTTTTCCTCCTCTGCCTCCTCTGCCTCCTCTACCTCCTCAGGCTTTTCAATGACTCGTTTTTTGTCACTGATGCGCAGAACAATATTACCCGGGTCAGCCTGTAATTCGATATTATCGCTTTGAAATTCCGGAATATCGCCGATTCTGAGCGTCGTTCCAATAGGGACGCCGGCAAGATCAATTGTGACAGTATCCAGCAGATATTCCGGTTGTGCAGCGTGAGGTACAGTCAACTGTATCTGTTCCAAAACGCCCTGCACCTTGTCCTTATTCAAAAGCACAATGTCCGCAACGCTGTTGACCTTTTTTCCAGCATCAAGAATATGAAAACTGATATGTACTATCGAATCGGTCATGCTGTTGTAATCTAATTCCTTGATGAGTGTATGAAATATTTTTCCGTCAACCTCGATATCCGCATTGCTTCCTTTTCGCTTTGTGCGTTTGAGCTGACTGGCGGTAGCCAGATTAATTTGAACACAGAGCGACTCCTTGAGACTCGCGCCGTCAATCACGCAGGGGATAAACCCTGAGCGCCTAAGCTGCTTTGCTTTTGTTGCCGGATTGCGCATTTCGGCTTTGATAATGTCCATTCTAATCCTCCTATAAAAAAATTTGGTTCGTCTTTTTGAAAAAAGAGCTTTTTATAGTACGCACTGCGACACAATACTAAAAGCCCTCCTAAAAGACAGTTCTTTTATTCTATTTTTTATATTATAACACAACCCGGATAAAAGGGCAAATCTATCCAGTGCAACCATGTCATAGATTGTAATTAACAGTTTTGGACATTACATTATCTTGGATTGCAATAAAAGACCATCCGGATATCTGCTGCGTATTATTCTAACATAGAATTGTGCATTTGACAAAGTGACAACTTTATGTTAAACTCAAGTGGTTACTTTATGGTGTTAGCGCATTGCACCATGCACGGAAGGAATACAATTAATTGTTGATTCTTTCACTTCATAACGAAAGGAAGGTAACTAAAATGAAGAAACTTGTATCACTTTTAATGGCGCTTGCCTTGATTTTTGCGCTGGCAGGCTGCGGCAACCAAGGCGGGGGCGACGACACGCCAAAAGAGAAGACATCTCTTTCATTTGCAGATGTTGGCTGGGACTCCATCAAGCTTAATAATGCTTTGGCGGGGCTAATAGCGGAGTCCGTATTCGGATACACCTGGCAGGAGACGCCGGGTTCTACGCCCATTTCCCATGAGGCGATTATTAAGGGCGAAGTTGACATCCACATGGAGGAATGGACCGACAATATTCCCTCTTATTCTCCCGATTTGAAGGCAGGAAAATTCACCGAGCTTGGAATCAATTTTGACGATAATTATCAGGGCTTTTACATTCCAAGATATGTTGCAGAAGAGTATCCGGAGCTAAAAACCGTCAAGGATCTGGCAGACTATGCACACCTTTTCCCGGACCCTGAGGATTCCTCCAAGGGCATTATTTACGGGGGCGTGACAGGTTGGGAAATCACAGATATTATGAACAAAAAGGTATCGCTTTACGGTCTGGATGAGCACTATAACTATTTCGAGAGTGGCAGCGACGCAATACTCAGTGCGGCAATGACATCTGCGTGGGACAAGAAGGAACCCATTGTCGCCTATTATTGGGAACCTACATGGCTGCTTGGAAAATACGATTTTGTGTTGCTGGAGGATGAACCATACGATTCAGAAAAATTCTATACAGGTTATGGTGCCTGCCCGGCGGTTACTGTTACAATTGGCGTAAGCAATGATTTTGCAGCATCCAATCCGGAATACTGCGAATTCCTTAAAAAGTACAAAATCTCTTCGGCAATCATCAGCGAAGCGCTGGCATATATGAATGATACCAATGCAGACTATGAAAAGGCTGCAAAATGGCTTCTTTCAGAATCCCACCCCGAACTGATAAATGAGTGGCTTGACGAAAATCAGGCGGCTGAACTGAAGAATGCACTGTAAGCAGTGAATGTTTTCGTAAAATCCAACAACAAAAAGGGGTTAGATTATGGAGTGGTTATTTGATTTTCCAGATATATTTAATCTGGATACCACGGCCATTGATAAGTCAGTGCGGTCCTTTGCAGTAAGTGCTGAGGCTGTGCTGGATGTTATAAAGGGCGGACTCAACGGGATGGTAAACTTTGTCGGTATGCTATTGAGCTACACACCGTGGCCGGTTTTTATTCTGTTAGTTGTTTTTTTGGGATGGCGCATTCGGAAAAGTTTAAAAAGCGGCATCCTTTACGGAGTACTTGTATTACTTATTGGCTTGGTGGGTCTTTGGGGCCTCATGCGCACTACACTGGCAGTTGTATTGGCGAGTGTTGCTATCGCCCTTGTAATCGGAATACCCATAGGTATCCTGATTTCAAATTCAGAAAAGGCAAACAAAATCATTCGTCCAGCTCTGGATACCATGCAGACCATGCCGGTGTTTGTTTATCTGATTCCGGCACTGCTACTCTTTGGTACCGGCAACGCCTCCGGCGTCATCGCCACGGTCATTTACGCTGTGGTTCCGGTGATTCGCCTGACGAGCTTAGGCATACGGCAGGTGGATAAGGAGGTCATAGAGGCAGCAAAAGCCTTTGGCTCAACAAAATGGCAGCTGCTACGAAAGGTACAGATACCACAGGCAATGCCCACCATTATGACCGGCGTAAACCAGACCCTGATGATGGCCATGGCTATGGTTGTCACCACTTCAATGATTGGTGTGCGCGGGCTTGGCATGGAGGTTCTCAACGCAGTCAACCGCATCGAAATCGGGCGAGGGCTTGTTGCCGGCTGCTGCGTTGTTATTCTTGCCATTGTCCTTGACAGACTGACACAGGGTGCAGCACATGATAAAAAGAAGTCTATGGAAAAAGCGAATATAAGCGAGGGGGGCCAGGGCAATGAAACAAGATAACATCATCTTAAAGATGGAGCATGTGACAAAGCTCTATGGTCTCAATCGTGCGGAAGCCTCAAAAATGATGGCCAAAGGTTCAAACAAAGATGAGGTCTACAAAAAAACCGGCTGCACCGTTGCGCTCTGGGATGTGAATATAAATATTCCAAAGGGAAAGATTTTTGTTATTATCGGTCTTTCCGGCTCGGGAAAATCAACGGCAGTCCGCTGCTTCAATCGCCTGACCACGCCCACCAGCGGCAAGGTAATCTTTGAAGGCCAAAATATTCAGGAGATGAGCAAAAAAGAACTCCTTGAATTTCGCCGCAACAAAATTTCAATGGTGTTTCAATCCTTTGGCTTAATGAGTCACAGAGATGTTTTAGGCAATGTGAGCTATGGTCTTGAGGTAA
>JAAZFZ010000309.1 GCA_012511485.1 Clostridiales bacterium
GGTGCATCTGGGTGTCAGGGATATTAAGAGCATACTTGAAAGCCTTTCACTCACTTCATTTCTCAAAACCAGCGGCGGAAAGGGCTATCATGTGGTTGTGCCCTTTGAGCCGTCAGTTGAGTGGGAGGCCTTTTACTCTTTTGCAAGGAGGGTTGCCGAGCTTATGGAGAATAAGTGGCCAGACCGCTACACAAGCAATGTAAGAAAGGATAAAAGGAAAAATAGAATCTTCATAGACTGGATTAGAAACGGCAGGGGAGCTACAAGTATTGCTCCCTATTCCGTCAGAGCCAGAAAAGGGGCAAAGGTTTCCATGCCGATAGCATGGCGGGAGCGTAATACCGTAGCACCCGATGGCGTCGATATGGCGGGCGCACTCAAGAGAATCGGCGGCGCTGACCCGTGGGAGGATTTTTATGATATAAGTCAGCGGCTCAAGACTTAGTCTTCCGCTTTTAATATGGGCAAAAATCTGCTTATTTCAAGGAGCGGATTTTTCTTTTGCCGATTTAGCCTCATTTATTAAGCGGCTTTTCGCATATATATTATAGGATAGTCGAAAGGGCGATGATATGATAAAGCTATTGGCAATAGGCAACTGGCTCATGACGGATGACGCCGTGGCACTTGAAGTTGCCGGAAGACTGAGCAAAAGGCTGAAAAAAATGAACATTGATGTAGTTTTCGGCGAAACGGATTGCATGAGCTGTCTGCTTTTGCCGGAAGTGGATGATTTTGTGATAATTCTTGACGCAATGAGCACAGGGGCAGAACCCGGCAGTATTCTAATGCTCAACCTTGAGGAAGCGGCGACGCAGCCGTTTATGACATTTTCACAGCATGAAATGAGCGTTTTTGAGCTTATCAAGGTGTATAATATCAATTTTAAAGGCTCCCTTATAGGGATTGAGGCAGCACAAATCTGCCCGGGAGAGAGGCTCAGCAGCGGGCTAATGAGTAAGCTGCCTGAGATTTGCGCAAAAACAGAAACGGCAATAATAAGGATAATTGAAGAAAACGGAATGTATTCAGACGCTGTCATGTGAAAAACCATGCCAACTCGCTTTAACTGTGAATAGAATAATAGAGATAAAACTATTCCGGGAGGTATCTATGTGAATCAAAGTCTATTTTTGGATTTGATTAGCAAAACTGTCAGGGAAATACATAAGGATATTGAGAAGCTCAAAGCCTGCAACTGTAACAAACAAAAGGTTTTGGATAATCTTTACAGTCATGCGCAAATGCTTGACAGGTATATTGAATTTTATAAGAGCCGAAGCGAACAGAGCCCGCCCCGTGTGCTGAGCATTTCCCGCCCGCCTGAAACGCAGGAAGAAAACAGTGATAGAACCTTTACTCTACAAGAGCTGGAGCAGTATAACGGCCAAAACGGAAACCCCGCTTATGTTGCCGTTAACGGAGTGGTATATGATGTCACAAACAGCGGCAGCTGGCCGTCGGCAACCCATTTCGGGTTGATTGCCGGCAGAGATTTGACACCTCAATATACCACCTGCCATGCCGGATCTCTTAATCTGGGCAGGCTGCCTGTAGTGGGCAAGTTAATCTGAACTGAAAGCAGGTGCAATATGCCTCGTTATGATTTTAGCTGCCCTGATCAGGCAAACAAAATAAAATCAACAGCAAGCCTTGTGGAAAGAGTAAAAAACACAA
>JAAZFZ010000310.1 GCA_012511485.1 Clostridiales bacterium
AAAGAAGCGTTTTTTTGTTTTGCAATGGAGAAAAGTATGTTAAAATATAGCAGATGAAAAAGATTATTTAATCTGATGCAATAGCATTAGTATTTTGATAAAGTTTACAGTTTAATCCATAATTCTACCTAAAAAACAGATGTGCAACTGTCGGTTGACAAAGTTCCTGCTGCAGTTGGTGGCAATGCAACCGTTATTTACGGTATCATGGCACTATCAAAGAAAGGAGTGTTGATTGTGAATATTGCAGACAGAATTCAAAGCTTAAGGAAAACGCAGGGGCTTTCACAGGAGGAGCTTGCGGAAAAAGTGGGGGTATCCCGACAAGCTGTGTCTAAATGGGAGAGCGAGCAGAGTGTTCCCGATTTGGATAAAGTCATTATCATGAGCGAGTATTTTGATGTAACAACAGACTACATTTTAAAAGGAATTGAGCCGGTAAAGGATTTGGAATCAAATAGCAATGCCGTCATCGGTAAAATACTGTTTATTGCATCGACAACCTTTATTGCAATAGGGTTATTCTGCGCCTTCGCCGGCTGGTATGAGGAACAAACTGCTGACAGCATTTGGGGCTCTATGATAATTCAAGCAGTGGGCGTGGCAGGCTATTTTATCGGCAAGCTTATATCACTAGAAAAACCACACTATATTATAAGCTGGCTCAATATTGCCCTTGCGTGCTTTATGCCGATTTCTTTAATCGTAAATTACAGCCTTAGTAAAGTGATTAGCCCATATCCGATAGATACATTAAGTGCATGCATTTTTTTATTGCTCTATGTTATTATAACAGCTTCATTTTATGTGATACTCAAGAAAAAAAACAAGTGAAACAGAATATTTTATTGTAGCTGCATCCTTTGGTTACTATCAAATTAGTTGCAACATAAAAAACCGGTCTTTAAAGGCCGGTTTTAATCTATGTAAGCAGGTTTTTCGCCGTTTATTAAGCCTCAATTAAACAACCTCAGATAGTAGTTCGCTTCACGCAATACATGGTCTGCAAGGAGTGGAGGAATAATCGATTTAATTTCGCACTTCAACAATCCCACCGTGGCCGCCGTCTTGTAATCCTGTATTCCCTCTGTTGCTTCTATGCTTTCCTTAATAATTTGATTATTGGCAGACATTATGCAGTCTTCGGTCAAAAGCTCAAATTTTTCGGCAATTGCCCGAGCCGTATGCTTGAGAATCCTTTCTGTCGGGTCAAGCATACCGTCAATGAATTGTGCGTGTTCACCCATTATGTTATTCCAGAAATCAAGCTGCTCGCACAAGGTTTTTCTAGGTAGCGTTTTATTATTCAAAGCATATAGAATTCTCATGTAGTACTCCGCTTCCCGTGTGTCATGCTCAAGCATTAAAGGGTAGAGGGTTATGAATATTTCACAATCCAAAGCCGAGGACAAAAGCTTATCCTGGAACTCGATTACTTTCTTGAGAAGCTCCATTGAATTTGAGTTTATGTAGCAAACTGTATTGTACAAATCATTGCCGTCATAATCATTGTTTTGGCTTGCCAGATCAAGCTCTGCCCTTGTGATATCCATATTAATGTTAGCTCCCGTAAGCCTTGAATTAGCTTCCTCGGCTTTAAGGGTGAAGGATGTTACAAATGCGTTTGACCTTATTGCACTCTCGGAAATAACTCCCTTTGCAACACAAACGGTTTGTGCCAAAAGCTCTTCAAAGCCCTGCTTGAGCATCTTTGCTTCATTTTTTAATGCGGGTACGACAGGCTGTAAATTTGTTTCTACAAAAAATAAATGCTCCTTCATTATTCTTTGAAAAAAGAGTTGAATTTCTAATGATACCTTAATGTATTCTTCTTTTCTCAGCATATTGTCCCTCCAAACAATTATTCATAATAGTATATGAAAGAGCAGAGAAAAAAGTGAAGAAAAAATATGCACAGGGCAAAAGCGTGGACTTGATACCTGCCCGATAAAAGTACTGGCTTCGGGATAAGGCATTGACTAATCTTATGCAAAAAACAATAAAAAACGGCCATTTTTTTCGGATATTTCGCTTGCCCGTTTGACTTTAATCTATCTCTTGTTATAATGTTAAATGCTGGATATATATGTGGATTAAAAAATAAGTAAAGGAACACTGTGTTATGAAAAGACTGCTCGGTTACCTCAAACCGTTCAGGCTGAGAATCACAATAGGATTGAGTGTTAAATTTATCGGCACGATTATGGACCTTTTTCTGCCGTGGATTCTTTCATATATTATTGATACTGTAATCCCCACCAAAAGAATCAACAGTATTATTTTCTGGGGTTGTATGATGATTGTATGCTCAGTGTGTGCGCTGACATTCAACATTGTAGCAAACAGAATGGCGTCCTTCGTTTCGAGCAGATGCACAAGAGCAATACGACACGACCTTTATGCAAAAATATCATACCTTGATGCAAAGCAGCTCGATAGATTTACTGTTTCATCTCTCGAATCAAGGCTCACCAGTGATACATATAATATCCACAAAATGATAGGTATGCTTCAGCGTCTGGGCATCCGCGCGCCGATTTTTCTCATAGGCGGCATAACGATAACATTTTTGCTTGATGTTAAGCTGACGCTTGTGCTTGTTTGCACAATGCCTTTTATTGCATTGACGATAATAATTATTTCAAAAAAGGGCATCAGGCTCTTTACCCTGCTCCAGCAGGCAATTGATAACATGACCTGCGTTATCCGTGAAAATGCTGCGGGAGTTCGGGTCATTAAGGCGCTGCGTCGAGGCGAATACGAAAAAAGGCGTTTTGACAAGTCAAATATCAACGCAATTAAAAAGGAAAAGGCTGTCGGCATCACAATGGCACTGACAAACCCTCTCATAACCCTATTCCTGAACATAGGGCTTTGTGCCGTTATTGCCGTTGGTGCTTATCTGGTTAACAACGGGCAAAGCACGAACGGCAAAATCATAGCATTCATCAGCTATTTTACAATTATCTCCAATGCAATGATAAGTATTTCAAGGATGTTTGCTATCGTTTCAAAAGGCTCCGCCGGAATGGGGCGGATTGACAAGGTGCTCTCCTGCAAGCCGACATTGTGGGTGCGTGAGCCGGAATCGGAAGAAAACAGTTCAGAACCAATCTCCTTTGATAAGCCACACATAGAGTTTAAAAATGTCACTTTTGCCTATAACGATGTCAATATTATTGAAAATATCAGCTTTTCCCTTCTGCACGGGCAAACACTGGGGATAATCGGCCCGACAGGCAGCGGGAAAAGTACATTGATATCTCTGCTTAACAGAACCTATGATGTAGGCAGAGGCGAAATACTCATTGACGGCAGAAACATCAAGAGAATACCAACAAAGAAGCTTAGCGAAAAGTTCGGTTTTGTGTTTCAGAATGACTTCTTTTTTGCAGATACAATTCGAGAAAATATTAACTTTGGGCGGGATTTGTCTGATGAGGAAATCAGTCTGGCGCTCAAAAGGGCTCAGGCTTCGGAATTTGTCAACGCCTATTATGACGGCATTTTGCATAGGCTTGATATAAAAGGCGCAAACATCAGCGGCGGGCAGAAGCAACGCCTGCTCATTGCCAGGGCGTTGGCGGCAAACCCCGAAATCCTTGTTCTCGATGACAGCTCCTCTGCACTCGACTTTAAAACCGATGCGGCTCTCAGAGCCGAGATTTCAAGAAGCATGAAGGATACAACAACAATAATAATAACTCAACGAATCAGCTCAATAATGAATGCCGACTTGATTTTAGTATTGTCAGGCGGCAGAATATCAGGCATGGGCAAGCACTCCGAGCTTCTTGAAAGCTGCCCCGAATACCGAGAAATATCGGAATCACAGATGGGGGGGTGCTTTGCGCTTGAATGACTCACAAGCACAAAAAAAGCCCCGCATGAAGAAAAGCACGGTCGTCCTGCGGGTGCTGGGTTACCTAAAAGAGCATAAAGCAACACTTTTGCTCGCTGCCCTGCTTGCAATGATATCAAACATATTGGCTTTGACTGCCCCTTCGCTTTCGGGCAGGGCAATTGACGCCATTGTCGGCAAGGGACAAGTCAAATTCAACGAGGTATTTCTTTTCTCCTCACTGATGCTGGCCTGCTATGCAGCAGCCGCTCTGCTCGGCTTTTTTCTTTCGCTTATCATGATAAACCTTAGCCGAACCGTGGTCTATACCATGAGAAAACAGGTTTTTAACCATCTCTCAGACCTGCCCGTCGGGTATTTTGACAAAAATCAGACAGGGGATATAATTTCACGCCTGACATATGATATTGATACAATTAACGCTTCACTTTCAAACGATGTTATTCAGATAAGCACCGGGATTATTACCGTTACAGGCTCACTGATAATGATGTTCAGGTATGCACCCGTGCTCATGCTTATTTTTGCCGTAACAATACCGGCACTCATAATTTTCACAAGGTATAGGGTGAAAAAGGTAAAACCGTTATTCAGAGCGCGCTCCGCAAAGCTGGGTGAGCTCAACGGTTATACGGAGGAAATGCTCTCCGGCCAGAAAACCATAAAAGCCTACGGTAGAGAGGAGGTCATGATTTCAAGGTTCGAGGAACATAACGAGCAAGCAATTGATGCCTATTACAAGGCGGACTATCAGGGTAGCATCGTAGGCCCTTCGGTTAACTTTATCAATAACCTTTCGCTCTCCTTTATCAGCATGTTCGGAGCTATTCTGTACCTTAGGAATCCTGCCTTCACTGTTGGCAATCTTTCGTCATTTGTTTTGTATTCCCGCAAGTTTTCCGGTCCTATTAATGAGGCAGCGAATATTATCAGTGAAATCCAATCCGCCACCTCTGCTGCGGAGCGGGTATTCCGCCTGCTTGACGAAGTGCCGGAGCCAAAGCAGAGTCAGGAGGATATTGTTTCAGATTCCACACAAGGGAATATAGAAATCAAAAATGTGAACTTCGGATATAGCCCCAACAGGCTTGTGCTTAAAGATATTTCGATTACAATTCCCAGGGGCAGTACGGTTGCAGTTGTCGGCCCCACAGGCAGCGGGAAAACCACAATAATTAACCTTCTCATGCGTTTTTATGACATCGAATCGGGAGAAATAAGGATAGACGGGAGCAATACGAAAGACATGACGCTTGACAGCGTGAGGGCATCTTTTTCAATGGTGCTGCAGGAGACATGGCTTTTCGGCGGCACAATAGCGGATAATATTTCCTATGGTGTTGAGAAGGCAAGCAGAAAAAACATTATCAGGGCAGCAAAAGCAGCAAAGATACACGACTATATC
>JAAZFZ010000311.1 GCA_012511485.1 Clostridiales bacterium
AGGAAAAAAACAGTGTAAACGGCTGCACGGTGACTGTTAAAAAGGTCTCGTCAAAGCCCGTAAAAATAACTGGGAAAGCTCAAAGCAAAACACAAGCAAAAGCCCCGGTTAAAGAGGTGGCTAAATCAAAGGAAGAAGCAAAGAAAGATACCTTTAGAGTACTTGAAACGGTTGACGGAAAAACTGCCACAGCCTTGCTCACGCTCGAAAAGGGAAGGTGTGAATATGCCCCCGGAGTGAGTGTTATCGACACAATAATTGAGGGTATTCGTGTTCTTTTCGGCGGCATGAAAAAAACAATAGTATATCTTATGCCTGTGCCGGATACCCCTAATCTCGAATTCATTGTTAATTACTACGACAATGTCGGCAACCATTTTGTTGTACCCTCGGGAGTTTATTATGATAAGGAGAATTCCCTGATTTTTGGCAAATACGACACAGGCATTTATGATAGCGGATTTGATTTTGATGTCAAAAACATTGTTTTCTTTGCGGCAAGGAGGGTTTGGCAAAGGGCATTCGGATTTTGCGATTTATATGACCAGGTTGCACAATATATTACCTTCGACTATGTAACAAAGCAGGTCACCTTCTTCTATGACGGAAAGGATTGGAAATTTCAGTTTTGGAAAGGACGCTATAATGCATTCATCCGTGGCGGCGAGATAGGCATATACACTAAGCCCCCCGGAAGAGGGGTTGAATTTTATGACTGTGCCGATTATTCACTTATGATCCCAATGTCACTCAAGGTATCCTACGGTGACTATGTATATGTTGACAGGTCGCTTGAAACGCATTGGTGGATGACTGGCTTTAAAATCGGCGGTCCGGTTGTAACACCTGAAAAAATGACGCTGGAAGGCGCTCTTGTGTTGAAGAACAGGGAAATGCTTGAGTTGTTCACGGCAGCTTTAGACGAGCAGGCACCTGAAATCCAATACATGGTTGACGACCTGAAGGTCAGCATTATTTGGCAGGGCGAATAAAGATAATGCGGCGCACTAATGTGGTGCGCCGCAAATAATTATTTAGTATTTAGCTTTTTGGGGCATCCGAATCTGCATGGCCTCATCTGCCCCATTATTTATCCATTTAGTATTCGGCTTTATTCCACGCCCCTGAAATAATTCCCTCTTGTGAAGTCGCCTTGAGGGGCGGCTTTGTTTTTATAGCAGCTTATTATTCTGTCACATTCCGTTTTATCCTCTGTTGTGAAGTATAGAGTTATAAAATCCATGTTTATTATTTCATTGAGCCTGTCTGCCATATAAATCGGGCGGGAGTTTAATACCTCGGTGCAGCCGTTTGTGCAGGTCAAGGGGAAAGAAACATTCATCCTGTCCGTCAAAAAGCTTTTACCCCTGCATTCGGCACAGGTCATGCCGTTTTTTGCCGGGCAGTTTCGGGTGAGCATTAGCGGAATCCTGCCATAGGCTATAAGCCCTCTGGGAATACTGCCCCTTAGCAATGCAGCCTGCTTTAAGGTCAGTTCAACCGAAACAAGGGCATCGCTGACTCCCTGTGATGCAAAATATTCGAGAGCATGGGAGTTAAAAATATTCGTGCCAAAACCCGCATGAACTCTCATTCCCTCATTTTTGGCAAGCCGCAGACCGTCGAGAGTGCCGACACTGCAGGCGGAAATACCAGCCTTTTTGACTTTTCTGATTTGCTTTGCTATCCTGTCATAACTGCCGAATATTCCTCTGGGCAGTTGGACAATGATGTCAAATCCGCATTGAGCCAAATCGGAAAGCTCCTCATCGCCCGAAAAAAGAGGCACAATGATTTTATCAATTCCCTCGGTTACTTCGGGGATTTGAGATATATCCGAAAATCGGGCATATATTTTTTTAATGCCCGCCCTATGTTCATTTAATTCTGAAAAATCAATTCTTGTAAAAGGTATAGGCATGATTTCACTGAGCTTCTCCGAAAGGCAAGCGAGAGCATCACGCCTGAGGGCATTGACTGCTGAAACAGGGATACTCAGATTTTCGTCAAGCTCAATTTCAATGCAATGCGGCAGAAAAGCAGTGCCGCCGCACTTTTGAAGCTGCAAAGCCAGTGCTTCTTTGGTCACTGACCTGTTCCTTGCAGGCTGGGGAAAAACTTCCGATTTTACAAAAACACTTTTTCCACCCGATTTTGCAGTTAGGGAAAGAGGTTCGTTTTTTACACAGGTCAAAGCAAAGTCAACCTCAACTGTCTGCGGCTCTTTTTCATAGAGCCTTGCAAGGCTTTTAATAACCGAAGCGGATGCCTTGACTTCGCTCTGCTGCCTTGTGCCAAACATACCCTTGCCCAGTGCGCAAACGAAATAACCATCCGTAAAGCCAGAGCGGGAGAATACGCTTTTCAAATCCTCAAGAATGACGGGTGAGAGGTCGCCCTCAAGAGCCTTTCTGCAGGCTGTAACGGCGGCAGCAACATATTCGGGTCGCTTCATCCTGCCCTCAATTTTAAGCGAGCATATATGTCGGAGCTTTTTGTCATTTAGATGCGAGATAAGGGATAAATCCTTCAGGCTCAGGTCATGACCGCTGCCACCCTTAACGCCGAAGGGAAGACGGCAGGGCTGGGCGCAAAGCCCCCTGTTGCCGCTGCGTGAGCCGAGAAACGCACTCATATAGCATTGACCCGAAACGCTCATGCACATAGCACCATGCACGAACATTTCAAGCTCAACATCGCAGCTTTCACCGATTTTTTCAATTTCCTCTCCGGAAAGCTCTCTGGGCAGAACAATCCGACTCAAGCCCGCCTCTTTAAGGAGCTTGATTCCATGGGGAGTCTGCACAGACATCTGCGTCGAGGCATGGAGAGACATCGACGGCGCCATGGCAGATATGAGGCGCACCAGCCCCAAATCCTGAACAATGAGTGCGTCAACGCCAATCTCGCAGGCATATTCAACAATATTAACGGCAGTGCTCAGTTCACTGTC
>JAAZFZ010000312.1 GCA_012511485.1 Clostridiales bacterium
GAGCCTTGCCTTCGTCAAAATAAGTTTCAATGAGCTTGCCGGCCTCCATTGTTCCAGCATAAATCTGGGTAGCTTTTATTTTTTCAATTACTGCTTTTTTGCCGGATGAGTAGTACACTGCATTCTCGGAACCAAAAGCTTTGTTGATGCCCTCGTTATACTTCAAAGCAGTTTCATCGGCTGCATTGTAACTCTCCAAAGCGGCGCCATATCTATTTTGCCGTTGCAGAATGTCGCCTTCAAGCACCTTTGAATAAATATCTATTGAAGGCACAAGGAGGGCGATGGACACAATAGAAAAAATAAGCATGAAAACAGCGGCAATAAAGCCGCCTGCCTTAAAAGAGACTTTTCTACTCAGATAGCTGCACTTCAGACAGTATTCGGTGCCTGCGGAAACGGGAGTTCCACAGCTCACGCATCTCGGACCGTCATATTCCTCCTGAGCGGTTGCACCTTCCTCCTCTTGTGCTTGCTGTAGCTTCTCACTGCTTGTGTCTGACTCATGAAGGTTTTCGGATTCTGCGCCCAAAAGCTCAATTTCGCCCTCGGCTTCTTTCACTTTTTCATTTGCCTGCTCAGCTTCATCCTTTTCCTGCTCATCGGTAAATTCATTTTTCGGAATACCGCCTGGGGTTTTCATTTCTTCCAGGTCATCGGAAGCTGTTTGAGCCGTTTCTTCGCCTTGATATTCTTCTTCCGGCACAAGTCCGTTGGAGTTCTTGTTATCGTCCAATTCCATGCCTCCCTTAATCTTATAACAATTAATTTTATCATAATTTTGTCCCAATTTCAACAAAATGAATAATTTGTTTACAATTAAGATAAAAAGGATGCCGGCAAATACGCCGGCATCTTTTTTCAGCTTTGCCTGAGTGCCTCTTGCCTGACCGGTTTTACAGAAATCAGGATAACAAGACCTATGATTGTCAATATCAGGTCGGGCAGCAGGAAGCTGCCGTTATAGAGAATGGAATAGACCGCAACCAGCTCTGTTCCGGAGAAGGAATCCAGAATTTTCTGGCCGAAGGATACGGATTTAAGCGTACTCTGTGCATATGAGCTCCAGATAAGGATACCCGAAATGAAATGGCATGCTAGCCTTGCAATGCCGCCTGTGAAGGCACCTGCCGCTATTGAAATTCGGGGGCTTTTTATCAGCTTTTTGAAGGCTGGCGCAAGGCACATTGCAGCATAGGCGAGCACATAGTCCAGCAGGGCAATAAGAATTATCCGCCACCAGCTCTGAGCGGCAAACATACCCTCACCGATTCCGATAATTGCCTGAATGGTGCCGTATGCCGTGCTGCACAAGAAGCCCCACTTTATGCCATATATATAGCATACCAGCATTACGGGAGCCATGCTCATGGGCGTCACCTGACCGCCGAACGGCAAACGAAGCCCCAAAGGGATGATTGAAAGAATCGTGCCCAGCGCAATCATTATTGCACTCACTGCAATGCGTTTTGTCCTGAACCGGACAGAAATGCTCTGTTTGGCCATTTTTAACATCTCCATAATATAATTACGCCCGGTGAATATCCACCGAGCGTAAAATTATCAAATAACTTCCTACGTCGGCACTACCCGCATCAGGTTAAAGGGTATAATCTCAGCCGACATAATGCGGCACCCCTGTTACTGTTTGTTGAATTTTCACTGTAACAGACCTAAGTCTGTTCGAGCGCAGTATTATTTTATCTCATGAGGTCTTCTTTGTCAACTCTTCACTTTTCTTTTTGCCCTCGGGAGTATCTCTGTAATACTGCGTTTTCGGGCTCGGGTGTTGTCTGGAGTTCCAGATTCTCATTGCCTCGGGCGCCCACTCCCTTGCAAATTTATCACACCTTGAGCAGAGGGTATCAACATCCTCGGGTGCAAGCAGGTCGGTTGATTTTGCCCCTGTCTGAGCAATAATGCTTCTAAGACAGTCCGGATTCTCCAGCATCGGGCAGGGGCGCAGATGATTGTCGTTAAACGGCTGGTTATGCCAGTATGCCTGGAACAGCGGGTTTTGAAGAGCCTGTATAAGAGTATGCGTTCTGATATTTGAATCGGAATAATGAATGAAAACGCACGGCTCAATATCCCCTGCGGAATTGATGTGGAAGTAGTTCCTGCCGCCGGCAATGCAACCGCCGACATATTCGCCGTCGTCCTGAAAATCGATGATAAACATGGGCTTGCCGGTTTTGCTGTTTCTCATTTCCCTTATCCAGTTATACATATGCTCTCTCTGAGCAGGTGTCGGGATAAGCTCCTCAACGGACCCCTGCCCTACGGGCATATAGTTGAAATACCATGCAAATTTGACGCCCTTTTCAATCATAAGGTCTATGAATTCTTCACTTGTAACGGCATCAACATTTTCTCTTGTATAGCATACGGAGATACCGAAAAGGCATTTGTTCTTTTTTAACAGCTCAATCGCCTGCATGGTTCTTTCATAGGAGCCTTCACCTCTGCGTGCATCATTGCTCTGCTTTGTACCCTCAATGCTTATTGCAAACGAAAGGTTGCCGATTCTCTTGACCTCGTCGCACAAAGCCTGGTCAATGAGCGTTGCGTTTGTGTAGGCAAGGAATGCGCAGTCGGGGTGGTTCTCACAGAGCTTAATTATATCCTTTTTGCGGATAAGCGGTTCGCCGCCCGTGAACATATAAAAATGCGTGCCCATTTCAACGCCCTGATTGACTATGCTCTCAAGCTCATCATAGCTCAGGTTCTGCTGATGACCATATTCGGAGGACCAGCAGCCCTTGCATTTCAGGTTGCAGGCACTTGTCGGGTCAAGAAGAATCACCCACGGGATATTGCATTTGTTCTTTTCACGGTTATCTCTGACAGCCTTTGTGCCGTTATATGCTGCGCCGAGCCCCAGAGCAAGAAACATATTTTTAATAATATTTTTATCTACATCTCTGATAATGCTCAGAGCGAGCTTTGTCCAGACATTTTCGGGGTCCTTTGCGCCTTGACGCAACATTTCAAAGTTTTTTGAAGGAAAAATGTTCCCTGCAATACCTTGAACCTTGTCTGCAAGTTTGACAAGATTTTCCTGAGGGTTTTTTTCAATATATTTTAGTATTTTATCAATCGTATAGCCTACGGCGGCGCGTTGAGTTTTTTTCTTGAAATCCATGTTAATGCCCCCAAAATGGTAGAATGTTGGTATTATATCATATATTAAAACAATATAATTGAGAAAAAGGAATTATTTTGCGGTGGGGTTCTCTCAGTTTTTTCCTGTTTATTTTCCCCGGAAAATAAAATTTTCTTCTATATATTGATTTGTTGACAAGTTAAATATATACTTTCATCAATGATAAATATCGAAAGTGAGTGCAAAGTGAAAAAAACATTTGAAATAAAGTCAAAGGAATTTTTGTTGACTATTCTGAAGGTTGTTACAGCAACTGTCATTTTTGTGCTGGCAGTTCTAAACTACGACACTCTCACAAACATTGATATCCGCTCATTGGTGGGCGGCGTGACAAGCATTTTTGCCGCCGGGATGATTGTTCTTGCCGTTTATTTTACAAAATCTGTTCTGTTTGTAATACCTGCATCGCTAATCTATATTTCCGTCGGGCTGGCGTTTGAAACATGGCAGGCAATAATTATTAATCTACTCGGCATTGCCCTTGAGGTCGCTGTTACATTTTTCCTGGGTAAATGTTTGGGCGGTGCGGCAGTTGAGAAAATCATCGGCAAAAGCAAGGGCGGGCAAAAGCTGCTTAACCTAAGGCGGGGCAGCAGGCTTTCGTTGCTGTTCACGGTGAGATTTCTGCCGGTTTTCCCGATTGATTTCTCAATCCTCTTTTTTGGAGCCTCCGGCTTCAGGTTCCTGAGCTATTTTTCGATTTCGTTGTTAGGTATTATGCCCCGGGTAATTCTTTTTACTATCCTCGGTGACGGTTTATACGATTATATCCCGATGAAAGCAATAGTTCTGGTAGCCGTCTGCAGTCTGCCCGTGCTGGTTGTGATATGGAGCATAAGATTCCTTCTGAAAAGCCGAAGAAATACTCAAGAAAAATCATAACAGTTTTTTTCCTTAACCTCAGCAATCTGCTCTTCTCGCAGATTGCTGAGGTTTTGTGTATACTATTATTTTATGCAGTCACAGCCAATATAGGGTCTGAGAATCTCTGGAATTGTTACACTGCCGTCCTCATTTTGATAATTTTCGAGTATTGCCGCCGTCGTTCTTCCTATTGCGACACCAGAGCCGTTAAGCGTATGGACAAACTGTGCCTTATCCTTGGCATCCATCTTATAGCGGATAGCGGCACGGCGAGCCTGAAAATTTTCAAAGTTCGAACACGAAGAAATTTCAACATACCTGCCGTAGGAGGGAAGCCAGACCTCAATGTCATAGGTCTTTGCCGAAGAAAATCCGAGGTCGCCGGTGCTAAGTGCCACAACCCTGTGTGGTAAGCC
>JAAZFZ010000313.1 GCA_012511485.1 Clostridiales bacterium
ACTTTAGGTATTCAGTGCAAGCTTTCAATAGTCGAGCCGAAATCTCTTGAAAGATTTGTTGGTAAAGCGCAGAGAATTCTTGATTTAAGAAATCAGAAATAATTCTCTTTTTATATCTTAAATAATATGTTATAATAAATTGCATTTACATACAGTTGGAGGAACAATGAAGGAATTATTATTGGGCAACGAGGCTGTTGCCAGAGGTTTATTTGAAGCAGGGTGCAGGGTAGTGTCGAGCTATCCGGGTACACCCAGCACCGAGGTAACTGAATGTGCTGCGGAATTTGACGAAATGTACTGTGAATGGGCACCTAATGAAAAGGTTGCAATGGAGGTTGCGTACGGTGCCTGTGTTGCCGGAGCAAGGGCTTTCTGCGGCATGAAGCATGTCGGCCTGAATGTTGCGGCAGACCCGTTGTTTACTGCCTCATATACGGGCGTCAACGCAGGTCTGGTTATAGTCGTTGCCGACGACCCGGGTATGCATTCCTCGCAGAATGAGCAGGATTCACGCCACTATGCACTCGCTTCTAAGATAATGATGCTCGAGCCATCGGATTCTAATGAATGCCTGGCTTTTACAAAACAGGCTTTTGAGCTTTCGGAGCAGTTTGATACTCCGGTAATTATCAGGCTTACAACAAGGATAGCTCATTCCAGAAGCCTTGCCGATATTGGTAAAAGAAAAGAGCTTGAGCTAAGGAAATATGAAAAAAATCCAAAAAAATATGTCATGATGCCCGCAATGGCAATTGGCAGGCACATTGTTGTTGAGGAGAGAATTAATAAGCTCACCGAATGGGCAGAAACCTGTCAATTAAACAGCATTGAATATAATGACACAAAAATTGGTGTAATTACCTCAGGAGCCTGCTATCAGTATGCCAAAGAGGCACTTGGCGATAAAGCATCGTATCTCAAGCTCGGCTGTGTTTATCCGCTTGCCGTTAATTTGATTAAACAGTTTGCAGCAAAATGCGATAAGGTTTTTGTCATTGAGGAGCTAGATGACTTCATTGAAACACACTGTCGCAAGAACGGGATTGATGTTATTGGCAAGGAGGCATTTACACTTCAGGGCGAATACTCCCAGAGCCTCATTGCCAAGGTTGTTCTTAACGGGGAAAAACCGACATTAGACTCCGATATCAATATACCCGGCAGGCCACCCGTGCTTTGTGCAGGATGCCCGCATAGAGGGCTTTTTTATGCATTAAAAAAGCTTAAAGTGACTGTTGCCGGAGATATTGGCTGCTATACTTTAGGCGCCTTGCAGCCTCTGGGGATGCTTGACACTTGCCTTTGCATGGGTGCATCGGTTTCATCCCTTCACGGCAGAAACAAGGCGGATGAAAAAAACGCTAAAAAATCCGTTGCCGTCATAGGCGACTCTACCTTTATTCATTCCGGCGTTACAGGTCTAATAAACATTGCATATAACAAGAGCAACTCTGTTGTTATTATTCTTGATAATAGCATTACGGGCATGACCGGTCATCAACAAAACCCCACAACGGGTAAAACTATTAAAGGTGACCCGACAACCGCTGTTAGCCTCGAAAAACTGGCTCAAGCAGTCGGAATTAATCGTGTTGTCATAGTTGACCCCTATGACCTTGAAGGCACCGAAAAGGCAATTAAGGTCGAGCTGGAGGCTGATGAGCCCTCCGTAGTGATTTCCCGCCGCCCCTGTGCATTGCTTAAGTATGTCAAGCATAATCCTCCTTTAAAAGTGGATACGGATAAATGCACATCCTGCAAAATGTGCATGAGAATCGGCTGCCCCGCAATCAGCATGAAGAACGGCAAGTCTTCAATTGATTTTACTCAATGCGTTGGCTGCAATGTTTGCACACAGCTGTGTAAATTCGGAGCTATCGGGCAAAGGGAGGGCGAATAATATGAGCGCTTACAGCATTATGATTGTTGGCGTAGGCGGTCAGGGGACACTGCTTGCCAGCCGTCTGCTTGGCAAAGCATTAATTAGCCAGGGCTTTGATGTTAAGGTCTCTGAGGTTCATGGTATGAGCCAGAGGGGTGGCTCAGTCGTAACTTATGTTAAATTCGGCGAAAAGGTGTCATCTCCTATTGTGCGTGAAGGTTAAGCAGATATAATCCTTGCTTTCGAGCAGCTTGAAGCTGTACGCTGGCTGAAATTTCTCAAGCCCGAAGGCAGGATAATTGTCAATACGCAAAAAATTGACCCGATGTCTGTTGTCATAGGCACTAGCGATTATCCGAATGGTGTAATCGAAGGGTTAAAGTCGGCGGGAGCTAATGTAAAGCAAATTGATGCTCTCCCACTTGCATTAGAAGCAGGGTCGCCTAAAGCGGTTAATGTAGTTCTTATGGGAGCTATGGCAAACTATATGGATATTCCGTATGAAGTCTGGACACAGGCTGTCAGGGATACTGTACCCGAACGATTTATCGAGTTAAACCTTAATGCTTTTAATCTTGGCTTTAATCACTGATAAAGGAGAGAAAGGAAATGTCCGAATATTTCAATCCGGAGATTGAAACAGCTTCAAGGGAATATTTATCTGCTTTGCAGAGCGCAAGTCTTATTAAAATGGTCTACAATTGCTATAACAATGTGCCATTTTATAAGAAGAAATTTGACGAAATCGGTTTGAAGCCTCAGGATATTAAGTCAATTCAAGACATTACAAAGCTTCCCTTTACCGTAAAGCAAGATTTAAGGGATAATTACCCCTTTGGCTTGTTTGCTGTGCCTAAGGATAAGCTTGTCAGAGTCCACGCTTCCTCAGGTACAACAGGCAAGCAGACAGTTGTCGGCTACACAAAGAGAGATATTGAAATTTGGTCAGAAGGAACAGCAAGGGCAATTGTTGCCGCAGGTGGTAAAAAAGAGGACTACATACATATATCCTACGGTTACGGGCTTTTTACGGGTGGTCTGGGTCTGCATTACGGCGCCGAAAAGCTCGGCGCAACGGCAATTCCGGTTTCATCCGGCAACACTAACCGACAAATTCAAATTCTTGAGGATTGCGGTTCAGGTATTATCTGCTGCACTCCGTCTTACGCGACGTTTATCGGCGAACCGCTGAGAGAAAAGGGGATTGACCCAAAAGAGCTTCCTCTAAGGGCAGGCATTTTCGGTGCCGAGGCATGGAGTGAAAACATGAGGAAGGAGATTGAAAAATCTCTCGATATCAAGGCTTATGATATTTATGGTCTTTCTGAAATAGCT
>JAAZFZ010000314.1 GCA_012511485.1 Clostridiales bacterium
CGGCTCAGAGGATAAAACCGGGCTAAAAATGGACGGTACAACCGCACTCAGGCTAAAAACCATGCTTCGCTCAAATGTAAAAAACAGCTACGGTGACAGTCGATTCAGCGGGCTTGAAATGTGCGGCAAAACAGGCACGGCAGAGGTTGAGGGCGACAAGCCTCATTCATGGTTTGCAGGCTTTTCAAGCCGTGAGGACCTGCCGCTTGCCGTTATTGCTGTTGTTGAAAATGCAGGCTCCGGCTCCGGCGCAGCAATAACTGCCGCAAACAGAGTGATGCAGCAGTTGGCTAAAACATTTGACTAATTATATTGTTTGTCATATAATTAATTCTATATTTTTTTGGGGGTTACTGTATGAGCATTATGAAAAACACTTTCGGCACAATGCCCGACGGAAGAGAGGTTTATTCGTACATACTCAAGAATAAGCTGGGGACATCTGCTCAGATTATTACCTACGGCGGCACTCTCAACTCACTCTATATGCCAGATAGAGATGGGGTTTTCAAGGATGTTATTTTGGGCTTTGATGACCTCAGGGGGCATATTGAACGCTCTGACTATCAGGGTATGCTTGTCGGCCGCTATGCAAACAGAATTGCAAACGGCAGGTTTAGAATCGGTGACAAGGATTATGATGTTACAATTAACGAAAAGGGAATAACGAGCCTGCATGGCGGCGGTGAGATGTCGCATGATTTGTGGGACGCTGAAATTATCAGCGACAATACCCTTAGGCTGCACTTTTTCAGCCCTGACGGTTCAAAGGGCTTTCCCGACAACCTAAGGGTTACTGCTGACTATACACTCAGAGAAGACAATGCCCTTTAATTTGACTACAGGGCGGTTTCGAATAAGGATACAATAATAAACCTTACAAACCATGCGTATTTTAACCTCAAGGGCTATGACGGCGGAGATATACTTGACCATGTGATTGAGATTAACGCCGATTATTTCACCCCAACGGATGAAAACAGTATTCCCACAGGCGAATTGAGAGCGGTCAGGGGAACTCCCTTTGATTTTACCAGCGCAAAAGAAATAGGAAGGGATATCGGAGCCGACTGTGAGCAGCTTAATTACTGCGGGGGATATGACCACAACTTCTGCCTCAGAGAGGGAGCAAAGCCGATTGCTACGGTTTACGAGCCAAAATGCGGCAGAGGAATGGAGGTTTACACCGACCTGCCCGGAGTTCAGCTCTACTGCGGCAATTTACTCAGCGGCAAGGAGGGAAAGGGCGGCACAAAAATGGGCAGGCATACGGGCTTTTGCCTGGAAACACAGTATTATCCCGATACACCGAATCAGCCCGATTTCCCTCAATGCACATTCAGTGCAGGTAAAGAATACAAAACCAAAACAGTTTATAAGTTTAATGGCGTTAAATAGAGTTAAGCGAAATCAGCAATACAATAAGGTAATAATATCTTGGATTTAAATGGTAAGATTATGAAGATGAAGGGTGCTCAAATAATAATAAAGGTTCTGCTTGAGCAGGGGGTAGACACGGTTTTCGGTTACCCCGGCGGTGCTGTGCTTGACATTTATGATGCACTCTATGAAGAAAGCCAAAATATCACTCACATACTCACCTCACATGAGCAAGGCGCCGCCCATGCTGCTGACGGATATGCCAGAGCCTCGGGAAAAACCGGAGTTGTTATTGCAACCTCCGGCCCGGGTGCCACAAATCTTGTTACAGGCATTGCCGCAGCTTATATGGACTCCTCCCCTGTTGTTGCAATAACAGGCAATGTCAAAACCTCGCTTCTGGGGCATGACAGCTTTCAGGAAGTCGATATTGCAGGCGTCACAATGCCGGTCACAAAGCACAATTTTATTGTTTCGGGCATTGATAAACTTGCGGATGATATCCGCACGGCATTTCGCATCTCAAATTCAGGCAGAAAAGGTCCTGTTCTGGTTGATGTTCCGCTTGATATTCTTAGGGCGGAATATGAATACACGCCTATGCCAAAAACAGAACCGGAAGCTAAAAAAGCTCCCGATGAGTTGAGCGTTCAAAGGGCGGCCGATGCAATTGCAGGGTCCAAGAATCCTCTGCTCTATGTCGGCGGGGGAGCAATTTCCTCCGGAGCCGCCCAAAATCTTGTCAGCTTTGCCCATAAGCTCTCTATTCCCGTTGCAAGCTCCATGATGGGGCTGGGTGCTTTTCCGTGCAATGACCCGCTTTACCTCGGTTTGATAGGTATGCACGGTGCATATGCCGCAAATCTGGCAGCACATGAGTGCGATGTATTGATAGCGGCAGGCGCAAGGTTTTCGGACAGGGTTGCCGGTAACCGAAGTGAATTTGCACCTAATGCAAAGCTTGTGCATATCGACATTGACCCTGCGGAAATAGATAAAAACATATATTCGCAATACCACCTCAAGGGTGACCTTAATTTAACATTGAAGCTGCTCCTTGAGCGTCTGCCTTGTGCAGCTCATGACGAGTGGATAAAGCATCTTCTCTATCAAAACGTGCAAAAAAAGCCTTTGAGCAGCGAGGACGAAATTCCGAAGGCAATTATTCATGCTGTTGCCGCTGCCTCTGACAAGAGGACGATTATAGTCACAGATGTCGGGCAGCATCAGATGTGGACGGCTCAGTATTATCCCTTTGAAGAGCCGAGAACGCTGATAACCTCCGGAGGGCTTGGAGCAATGGGCTTCGGGCTGGGAGCGGCAATCGGCGCAAAGCTTGCTAAAAAGCAGGACAGGGTTGTGCTCATAACGGGTGACGGCAGCTTTCATATGAACTGCAACGAGCTTGCAACTTTGGCGAAATATAACATTCCCATTACCGTCATTGTGATGAATAACGGGGTTCTGGGCATGGTCAGGCAATGGCAGTGGGTATTCTTTGGCGGCAGGTTTTCACAAACCGAGCCGCACAGGTTCACTGATTTTGCTTTGCTCGCAAGAGCCTTTGGGGTAGAGGGGATGAGAATAACGAGGCGGCGGCATCTGCAAAAAAGACTTAATGCCGCACTCCATTCCGACATCCCCGTAGTGGTTGACTGCATTATCCCGTCAAACGCGGCGGTAATGCCGATGATTCCCCCCGGGGGTACAGTCAGGGATACGATATTAAAATAAAAATTCTCTCAAGAGGGGATAATAATGGCAACAATACAGGATGCAAAAAGAATTGTCGTCAAAGTGGGCACCTCCACATTGACATACGAAACGGGCAAAACAAATATAAGGCGCATGGCAAGCCTTGCGGGAGTGCTTTCGGATTTGCAGAATTCCGGCCACGAGGTGGTGCTTGTCACCTCAGCGGCTATAGGCATCGGCGCAGGGAAGCTCGGGCTAAAAAGCAGGCCGGACGATACTGCGGGCAAGCAGGCAGCTGCAACAGTTGGTCAGTGTGAGCTTATGTTTATGTATGATAAGTTTTTTAGTGAATACGGGCATATTGTCGGCCAGCTTCTTATTACAAGAAGCGATATTGAAAATGAGGAGCGCAGAGTCAACCTGATAAATACCTTTGAAAAGCTCTTTGAATACGGAGCCATTCCCATTGTCAATGAGAATGACAGTGTTGCCATTGAAGAAATAGTTTTCGGCGATAACGACAGCCTTTCGGCAATAGTGGCAAAGCTGGTCAATGCCGATGCGCTCATAATTCTGACGGATATTGAAGGTCTGTTTAACGGGAACCCCAGGGAGGATATCGATGCCAAGCTCATCCCTGTTGTTGAAGAAATAAATGACGAGATTTTTTCGCTTGCTGGTGGCAGCGGTTCGAATCGGGGTACGGGCGGTATGGTGACAAAGCTCCATGCGGCTAAGATAGCAATGCAGGCGGGCATCAACACTGTTGTCATGAGCGGGGCGGACCCTAAGGATATATATAAGCTTCTTGACGGCAGGCAGATTGGCACATTTTTTATGGGAAAGAAATAATATTTATACAGTGAATTTACCGAAAGGGGAGGCATATGACAGAGCTTGAAAAAATGGGTGCGGCAGCAAAAGCTGCCGAAAGAGAGCTTGCCTGCGCATCCGGCATAATAAAAGACAGGGCTCTGAGCGCAATTTCCTCCGCTTTGATTGAAAATAGCGGGGTAATTATTGATGCGAACAGGCTTGACTTTGAAAATGCTGCTGCACAGGGATACACTGCAGCCCTGCTTGACAGGCTGCGCCTGGACGAGGGCAGAATAAAGGGTATGGCTGACTCAATAACCGAAATAATCGCCGCAAATGACCCTGTCGGCAGGGTTATCTCCGGCTCTGTTCGTCCCAACGGGCTTAAAATTGAAAAGGTGACCGTACCGCTGGGAGTAATTGCGGTCATTTTTGAGGCAAGGCCAAATGTTACTGCCGACGCTGCCTCACTGTGCCTGAAGGCCGGCAATGCCGTTATCCTCAGAGGTGGGAAGGAAGCAATAAATTCAAACCGTGCAATTACAGAAATTATGCGTAATGCAATCAAAAACGAAGGTCTGCCTGCGGACTGTATTCAGCTTGTTGGCAACACTTCGAGGGAGAGTGCAAATGAGCTGATGAAGCTCAATGAATATGTTGATGTCCTTATCCCCAGAGGAGGAGCAGGCTTGATTCGTGCTGCGGTTGAGAATTCTACTGTCCCCGTAATAAAACCGGGCACCGGTAACTGCCATGTTTATGTTGACAGGTCTGCGGATATTGATATGGCTGCAAAAATTGTTTTTAATGCCAAAACCTCACGCCCTTCTGTCTGCAATGCGTGTGAGAGCCTGCTGCTTCACAGGGATATTGCCGAGATGGCGCTGATAGCTATTAAGGCAAGGCTTGACGAAAAAAATGTAGAAATCAGGGGCGACGAAATTGCTTGCACACTTGTCGAGGATTGTGTCCCTGCCTGCGAGGAGGATTGGGGTAGGGAATATCTGGACTATACTATATCGATAAAAGTTGTCAATAATATTAATGAGGCT
Source organism: Clostridiales bacterium (assembly GCA_012511485.1). Lineage (GTDB taxonomy): Bacteria > Bacillota > Clostridia > Oscillospirales > Acutalibacteraceae > JAAZFZ01. Next base: position 4,944 of record JAAZFZ010000314.1, read on the forward strand.
GTTGAGCATATTGCAAAATACGGCTCAGGTCACAGCGAGTGCATAGTTACCTCCGACTATCAGGCGGCTCAGTTGTTTATGCAAAGTGTCGATGCTGCAGCCGTCTATGTCAACGCTTCAACGAGGTTTACCGACGGGGGCGAATTCGGCTACGGTGCGGAAATCGGTATTTCAACCCAGAAGCTCCATGCCAGAGGTCCTTTGGGGCTTGAGAGCCTGACAAGTGAAAAATATCTCGTGTTCGGCTCAGGTCAAATCAGATGATTCATCCGATTCATTTAAAAAAGAAAAAATATCTTTTAAAAAAGGTATTGAAATTGTTAAATCGTTATGATACAATATTCTAGCAATGGATTATGATGTTTTGATGAAGGAGTGGGGCGACCCGCTCTTTCATTATGTATGCATAAAATATAATATAAAATACTGAAAAAAGGAGCAATAATATGGCTCGCTCAAACGGCGGTTCAACTGTTGAAAAGGTCTGGGATATTGCTAAACCCGTTGCCGACAGCCTCGGGCTTAAGCTTTGGGATATTCGCTTTCTCAAGGAGGGTGCATCCTGGTACCTGAGGATATATATTGACAAAGACGGCGGCGTTTCTATTGATGACTGTGAGAATATGAGCAGAGGGGTGGATAAGCCACTTGACACCGCTGACCCCATTGAGCAGAGCTACTACCTTGAGGTTTCGAGCCCGGGTATAGAGCGTGAGCTCACCAGGCAAGAGCATTTCAAGCTTTGTATGGGGCAGAAAATAAAGCTGCGCACCATCCGCCCGCATAACAATAAGAGGGATTTTTCGGGTGTTCTTGAAGGCTATGACGCAGGCAATGTCACAATAAGGCTCGAGGATGGCTCAGGTATTTGCCTTAACAAAAAAGAAACAAGCTTTATCAAGCTTGATGATTTTGATATTTAACCTTCGCAGGGCGTATTCATGCTTTAATTATTTAATTATTTTTTAGTTTTTGTGTCAGGCACAAAAGCTATTCAGGTTTGAAAGGATTGGTTAGAAAAATGAACAGCGAATTTTTCGATGCTTTAAGGCTATTGTCAAAGGAAAAGGGAATCCCCATGGATGTGCTTTGTGACGGAATACAAAGAGCCGTTGTCACGGCAGTTAAAAGAGACTACGGCAATAAAGATATTGTTTTTTGCGAAATCAACCCGGAAGAGCAAGAAATGAAGGTTTACGTCAGAAAAAATGTCGTTTCCGAAATATCCGACCCTATCTGCGATATCCTGCTGGAGGAGGCACAGAAGTATAAGCCAAACGCTTTGCCGGGGGATATAATTCAGATTGCACTTGAAACAAAAGAGGTTAGCCGAATTGCAGCAGATAAGGGCAAGCATGTTCTGCGTCAGGGCATCAGAGAGGCTGAACACGGCCAGATAAGAGAAGAGTTCCAAAGCCATAATCAGGAGATTCTTACAGCAAAAATTGAAAGAATTGACCCTGTAACGGGCGATGCGATTCTTGAAATCGGCAGGATTGAAGAGATTCTTCCGAAATCCGAGCAGCTCCCGAACGAAACCTTCCAGGCAGGTGACCTTATCAAGGTGTTTGTCGTTGATGTCAAGGATTTCAGCAAGAAGGGTCCGAGAGCCACAATTTCACGCACTCATCCCGGGCTTGTCAAAAGGCTGTTTGAAACTGAGGTTCCCGAGATATATGACGGTACTGTTGAAATCAAGGCCGTTTCCCGTGAGGCAGGCTCACGCACAAAGATTGCCGTTTACAGTTCTGATGAAAATGTTGACGCAGTCGGCTCGTGCATCGGGCCAAGAGGTGCCAGAGTAGGCAAGGTCGTGGATTTGCTCTGCGGCGAAAAAATAGATATTGTCAAGTACAGTGATGTTCCGGAGGAATTCATTGCCGCAGCATTGGCTCCCGCAAAGGTTATCGATGTTGAGGTTGGCGAAAATATGGAGAAATCCTGCAAGGTTACCGTGCCCGATAACCAGCTTTCGCTTGCCATAGGCAACAAGGGGCAGAACGCCCGCCTTGCAGCAAAGCTCACCGGGTGGAAGATAGATATAAAACCCGAGAGCGGCATAATTGAGCCTGTTCTTAATTTTGAATTATAAATTTAAGGGGTGGAAGAATGCAAAAGCGTCGCGTGCCGTTGAGAAGATGCACGGGTTGCAACCTGATGAAGACTAAAAAAGAGCTTGTCAGAGTTGTCAAAAGCCCTCAGGGCGAGGTTTCGCTTGACCTTACCGGCAGAAAGCCCGGCAGGGGTGCATATGTCTGCCATAGTGTGGAGTGTCTGAAAACTGCACGCAAGGCAAGAAGGCTAGAAAGAGCTTTTAAATGCCCCATTCCCGACGAGGTTTTTGAACAGATGGAAAAGGAGCTGGCAGGGGATGAATGATAAGGTGCTGTCATTGCTCGGTTTATGTCGAAAAGCGGGCAAAATAAGCGTTGGGCATGATGCGAGCATTGTATCCATCAAAAAAGGCCGTGCAAAGATTTGCCTGCTATGCACCGATATTTCGGAGCGTGCCGCAAAAGAATTTATGCGGGCTACCGAAAACCTCGCAAGGGGAAAAACACAGCTTATTAAAACAGGCTACACAATGGGAGAAATCGGTGTCGCAACCGGTTTGAGAGCGGGAGTATTAACAATAGACGATGAGGGGCTTGCCCAAAAAATTTTACAGCTACTGAGCAACACGACAGGGGAGGAATAAGCTTATATGATTAACAAATACAGGGTACATGAGGTTGCAAAGGATTTTAATGTTAAAAGCACGGAGATTATCAAATTACTGCAAAAGTATTTTGATGATGCCAAAAAGCATATGACGGCTCTTGAGGAGCATGAGCTTGATATTATTTTCGACACTTACACAAAGCAGCATGAGGTCGAGAGTTTTGACGCTTACTTTGAAACGGCGGCCAAGGCTGCTCCTAAGGAAAAGGAACAGCCAAAGAAGGCAGATAAGGCTGAGGACGGAGCAAAGCCGTCAGATAAAAAGGATAATAATGCAAAAAAGCCGTCACCAAAGCAGGATAAGGAGCCGCAACCCTCCGAAAAGAGACCTGTTCCTCCAATGCAGACCAAGAAAAAGACGGACGCTCAAAAACCCATGCAGTCCCGCACAAAGGGCGAACTGCATACTGTTGACACAAGAGCCGGCCATGTTGAGCTTGATAAATATAACGAAAAGTATGAGAAGATTGCATCAAATAAAACGCAGATACATGATTTTGCTGCCGGCAAGCAAAAGATAAAACAAAAATCTCAGCAATACCGCAGGCAACACGGAATGCGCACCCCAAGGAGGGAAACCGAGGCAGAGCGTTTGAAGAGAATCGCCGTCGAGCGCGCCAAAAAGCCGCAGATGGTTATTAAGATTCCTGATGAGCTGACAGTAGGCGAGCTTGCCGCAATGCTGAAAATGACTGCCGCTCAGATTATAGCAAAGCTCATTTCGTTAGGCCAGATGGCAGCCGTCAACGATGTCATTGACTTTGAAACGGCAGCAATAGTTGCGGAGGAGCTCGGTGCGAAGGCCGAAAAAGAAATAGTTGTCACGATTGAGGACAGAATAATTGACGATAGCGAGGACGATGAGAGCAACCTTGAAATCCGTGACCCGGTTGTTGTTGTCATGGGCCATGTTGACCACGGCAAAACCTCATTGCTTGATGCTATAAGGCATACCTCCGTCACAGAAACGGAAGCTGGAGGCATTACGCAGCACATAGGCGCTTACAGAGTAGATGTCAAAGGGCAAAAAATCACCTTCCTTGACACTCCCGGTCACGCCGCATTCACATCAATGCGTGCAAGAGGCGCTCAGGCAACGGATATTGCAGTGCTTGTTGTTGCCGCAGATGACGGCATAATGCCGCAAACAGTTGAGGCTATCAACCACGCAAAGGCAGCAGGCATCAGCATTATTGTTGCAATAAACAAAATGGACAAGGCGGGTGCCCAGCCCGATAGAATTATGCAGCAGCTCACTGAATATGGGCTTGTCACCGAGGAATGGGGCGGAGATACCATATGTGTGCCCGTTTCGGCAACCAATAGAATGAATATTGATAAGCTGCTCGAGGCAATAATTCTTGTTGCGGAAATGAAGGAGCTCAAGGCTAACCCCAACAGAGCAGCAAAGGGTATTGTTATTGAGGCAAGAGTTGACAAGGGCAGAGGTCCTGTTTCCACACTTCTTGTTCAGAATGGAACGCTCAATTCCGGTGATATAATAGTTGCCGGTTCCGCAGTCGGGCGTGTGCGTGTCATGACAGATGAGCGGGGGAATAAGGTTGATAAGGCAGGCCCGTCGGTTCCGGTTGAGATAATGGGGCTTGATGAGGTTCCCCAGGCGGGCGATTTGTTTGATGCCGTTTCAGATGAAAAACTTGCTCGTGAGCTGGTTGAACAACGCAAGCAGCAGGCAAAGGAGGAGCAGTTCAAGTCCTATGAAAAGGTAACTCTCGATAATCTTTTTGCCTCGCTTCAGGCAGGTGAGCTCAAGGAGCTTAATATTGTAGTCAAGGCTGATGTTCAGGGCTCGGCAGAGGCTGTCAAGCAAAGCCTTGGAAAGCTTTCCAACGAAGAGGTTAAGGTTAATATAATCCACAGTGGTGTCGGTGCAGTGAACGAATCCGATGTTATGCTTGCAACTGCCTCAAATGCCATTATTGTCGGCTTTAATGTCAGGCCTGACCCCGTTGCGGCAACAAATGCCGAGCGTGACGGAGTAGATATCCGAATGTACCGCATTATCTATGACTGCATTGAAGAGATTGAAGCAGCAATTAAGGGAATGCTTGCACCCAAGCATCGTGAGGCTCAGTTGGGCAGAATAGAAGTCAGGCAGATTGTCAGGATTTCGTCAGTGGGCAATGTCGCAGGCTGCTATGTTCTCACCGGTAAGGTGCAGAGAAATGCAAAAATCCGTGTAGTGCGTGACGGAATCGTTATCACGGAGGACGAAATATCTTCCCTTCGCCGCTTTAAGGACGATGTCAAAGAGGTGGCACAGGGATATGAATGCGGTATCGCATTGGAGAAATTTAACGATATCAAAGAGGGCGACATTTTCGAGGCCTTCATTATTGAGGAATACAGGGATTAAGAGTCGTAAGGAGATATTATGGCAGGTTATCGTATCGGCAGAGTCTCGGAGGATATTAAAAGAGAAATTACGGCAATTATCAGGGAGCTCAAGGACCCCAGGGTGAGTGATAAAATGCTCACCGTTATCAGGGTTGATGTCAGCTCAGATGCCTCCTTTGCCAAGGTATATGTCAGTGCAATTGATGGCTATGAGGCTTCCAAGGAGGCAGTCAAAGGGCTAAAAAACGCCACAGGCTATATAAGGCGTGAGATAGGCTCCCGCTTGCACCTGAGAATTACCCC
>JAAZFZ010000315.1 GCA_012511485.1 Clostridiales bacterium
GGACTGTGTTGTATTAACCTGGGGAGATTCGGATATAAGGGTATTAATAGACAATTGTCGATATTTAAACGGAATAAACAAAATTCCATTTTTGCATAAATACGCAAATTTACAGAGTTTTTTTCAGCAAGTTATGAAAACATCGTCATCAAAGCAAATTGGGCTTGCCGCAGCCTCTGAAATGCTCGGTCTAAGTATAGATGAATATTCACAACACAGAGCTTTGGATGACAGCATGCTTGAGGCTGAGTGCTTCAAGCGAATTTATAATAAGAAGCTGTTCGGCTTGATGATTCAAAATTGTGATAAATATTTTTATGAAAAACTTGATTTTAAACCGTATATTGTAGCTAATATCGATAGCCCGTATGTAGATAAGAAAAAACTATGCTATATATGTGAGCAGTGTAATAAACCGGCCGAGCCGGTAAGCGAATGGCGGTTTATCAACAGAAGCTTTAGGGCAATATATTATTGTAAAAACTGCAAAACAAGAATCAAGGTATCAGTTGCATTTAAAAAGCTTTATGACAGAGTCGAGGTAAAGAAAACATCATTGATTCTTATTGAGCATCCAGAAGACACTATTAAAAATGCTGAATCTGAAAACTCTCAAACAGCGCCGTAATAGGCGTTGTTTTTTGGTATATCTAAACAGTTAACAAGACAAGGGGATGAATAATTACATATTGACAGTTTTGTAAAGATATGCTAAAATTAAACTACTAACTTCGCAAAATAAATGTTTTGCGAAGTATAGGGGATAGGCAACATGGATAAAGATATAGTTTTGCATCTATTATTCTGCAATAATTAATTAAAAGCTCCAAATTAAATTGATTGGTGTGATAGTTTTGAAGCGTTCTGATTTTGTTACACTGCCGCCTTTGCTGGTCGATTATCTCAGATACCTTGAGGTCGTTAAAAACAAATCCGATTTAACAGTTCTTGAATATGCTTCTGATATAAGAATATTTCTCAGATATATATTGAAGTCCAAAGGTCTTGTTTCTAATGATACTCTCTTTGATGAAATCAATATCTCAGGAGTGGACTTGAATCTGTTAAAATCAATTAATATTATGGATGCATATGCCTTTCTCTCTTATTGCCGTTCTGAAAGAAAAAATGACGTTGCAATCAGAGCCAGAAGAACAATAGCTATCAAAAGATTTTTCAGATATTTAACCGTCAACATGAAATTGCTGGATGAAAACCCTCTTCAGGAGCTTGATTCTCCGAAATTAAAAAAAGCCCTGCCTAAGTATTTGACTCTTGAGCAAAGCCTTGACCTGTTAGCCTGTGTGGACGGGAAATTTAAAGAGCGTGACTATTGTATTTTAACACTATTTTTAAACTGCGGTTTAAGGCTCGCAGAGCTTGTGGGGCTCAATTGCAGTGATATTAGGAGCGACAATACAATAAAAGTCACTGGTAAGGGAAATAAAGAACGAACACTTTACCTTAATAATGCCTGTGTTTCGGCAATTGAGAGATACCTTGAAGTCAGACCTGTTGAAGGGGTTAAGGACAGAAATGCCCTTTTTATAAGCAGAAATAAGTGCAGAATAAGCCCCAGAACTGTTGAAAACATAGTTAATCACTTTATTATAAAGGCCGGTCTTGACGGGCAGGGATTCTCTGTACATAAGCTGCGCCACACAGCCGCAACGCTAATGTATCAGTATGGTAATGTTGACATACTGTTGATTAAGGAAATCCTGGGTCACGAAAACCTTTCAACTACTGAAATATATACACATGTTGTTGATGAACAATTAAGAAAAGCAGTTGAATCAAATCCATTGGGTAATCTGAAAACAGATAAAAATTAAAATTCAAAAAATCGTTCAAAAGCTAGCAAGCAAATGGCGTCTGTAGCAGCTCCGATAGCCGCAATAATCAAAATTACCAGATATCTCGCACAATACATTTTTATTGCACTTGAGTTTTTCGCCGGCTTGTTCATCATAACCAAAAACATATCCTGCGACATAAGAATGCTCTCATTGCAGCACATTAAAAGTGCAATTATTGATATTAGACTGCCCGGATAAAGCACCAAAAGGCTGTAACCCAGCCCATTGAGTGCATATTCACTGTAAAGATGACCTGAAATCATCCCGAGCCCAAGCCCTCGAATAACAGGAACAATGCTTATTAGCGGCACACCAATTGAACAAAGACCGAAAATAAAGGTAACGGCCATGAATATTAAAGATGTCAGCATTGAACCACAAAAGTTTGAAAATATTGACTGCTGATTTCTTAGCTCTCGGTATCTGTCAAAAAGCTCAGCGAGTTTTACCGTGACCGCTGAGGTGCTGTCTTTTATTATTGTAGCGCCCAGAAGCATACCAAACGCAAACAGCGCAAGCATAATTAAATTTCGCCTATTTTCGACAATAATATTAATATAATACGAAAAATATTTATTATTGTTAAAGTTTGTCCTTTTTTTTACAAGCTCCATATAAGAACCTCCTATACTTTTACTCATAAAAAATATATGTACAAGGTCTTTGAATAATACCTAAAAAGGGCAGCAACCATAATAGTTGCTGCCCTAATAAATATCTGTTAGTCACCTACCCTGCCGGTCTATTATTCTATTTCCTCATCGGTGGGAGTTTCCTCGACGGCGGGAGCTTCCTCAGCAACAGGAGCTTCCTCTACGGCGGGAGTTTCCTCAGACGGAACTTCCTCAATAGCGGGAGCTTCCTCGACAACAGGAACTTCCTCAACGGCGGGAGCTTCCTCAGACGGAGCTTCCTCTACGGCGGGAGCTTCCTCGACGGCGGGAGTTTCCTCAGACGGAGCTTCCTCTACGGCGGGAGCTTCCTCGAC
>JAAZFZ010000316.1 GCA_012511485.1 Clostridiales bacterium
CCTTCAGTGTGACGCCACAATAAGCTATGTAAACGAATACATCAAGCCTTATTTTGACAGTGCGCAGGCAGAGAGATTTGCAGACATTTATAATACCTATAAAACACAAGGTCTGCCGTCAGGGCCAATAGCGAACCCCGGGCTTGAAGCAATAAGAGCCGCTCTTTATTATGAGGATAATGACTACTACTATTTTGTTACAGATAATAACGGCAGATACTTTTATGCAAAAACTCTCGCAGAGCACAACAAAAACTGTGTTAAGGCAGGGATAATAACGGATTAATAACAGGTTTACAAACTAATAATACGAACAAAAAGAGGCTGTATCAAGATACAGCCTCTTTGCTTTTATATTATGCGTTTTCCTGCTCGGAAAGCAGGCGCAGGTCGTCCACCCGAATCTGTATCCTTTTGATTTTGCCGCTGCTTGTCTTTGGCAGCTCGTTGACGAACTCAACGACTCTGGGGTATTTATAGGGAGCCGTCACCCTCTTGACATGGTTTTGAAGCTCCTTTTTCAGCTCCTCACTGGCTTCATATCCCCTTGCAAGCACTATTGTTGCCTTAACGACAGAGCCTCTGATTGAGTCCGGGTATGCCGTGACGGCACATTCAAGCACACAGGGGTGCTCCATGAGCGCACTTTCAACCTCGAAGGGTCCTATGCGGTAGCCTGAGCATTTAATGACATCATCGTTTCTTCCGACAAACCAGTAATAGCCGTCAGCGTCCCGCCATGCGGTGTCGCCCGTATTATAAATGCCGCCCTTAAAGCTCTTTTTCATCGCCTCTTCATCCTGCCAGTAATCCCTGAAAAGCCCTGTCGGGTGAAGCTCATCGACACCCTTTATGCAGATTGAGCCGACTATACCGTCCTCGCAGGAATTGCCGTTTTCATCAATCAAATGTATGTCATATATAGGTGCAGGCTTGCCCATTGAGCCCGGGCGGATATCAAACCACGGAAAATTCGCAAGCAAAACGGAGGATTCGCTCTGACCGAAGCCCTCATGGATTCTCATGCCCGTGAGCCGTTCAAGCTGGCTGAAAACCTCGGGGTTGAGCGGCTCACCCGCAACGCTCGCATGCTCGATAAAGCTGAAATCGTAGCCGGATAAATCCTCTTTAATAAGCACTCTGTAAATTGTTGCAGGAGCGCAGAAGGTGGCGGGGCGAAGACGCATGATGGCATCAAGCATTTTTTGAGCGTAGAATTTTTCGGTGTCATATGCTCCGATTGCAGCTCCGCAAATCCACTGGCCGTAGATTTTTCCCCATGCAAACTTTGCCCAGCCGGAATCCGTCTGAGTGAGGTGAACCTTGTTTTCCTTCACGCATTGCCAGTACCTTGCGGTTGTAATCTGACCCAGGGGTGAGGAAAAGTCATGCCTGACCATTTTGGGCATTCCGCTCGTACCCGATGAAAAGTAAATGAGCATCGGGTCTGTGACAACTGTTTTATCCTCCCCCTGAGGGCGGGAGAATTCGGCAGAGTAATCTCCGATAATGCTCCTGTAATCGAGAGCGCCCTCAACCGGCTTATCTCCGACAGTTATGTATTTTTCGACTGAGGCGCACTGCGGCAGGGAATCTCTGACATGGCTGACTGTTTCATCATCGCCAACTGTTATCAGGAGCTTTACTTTTGCGCAATTTAGCCTGAACACAAAATCCTTAGCTGTGAGCTGGTATGAGCCCGGAATAACAACTGCACCGATTTTATGCAGCGCAACCATCAGGAACCATACCTCAGGGCGCTGCTTTAGCACAAGCATGACGACATCGCCCTTTTTGATGCCCAGTGATTTGAGCAGATTGGCAGCCCTGTTACTGTTTTCTCTGATATCCTTAAATGTGAAGCTCTGCATCTTTGCCTCGTCATTTGTCCATGTAAGGGCAAGCTTTTCGGGCTCTGCTTGCGCCCATGCGTCAACAACATCAAAGCCAAAATTAAAATCATCCGGAACATTGATGGTGAAATTCTCTTTCATGTCCTCATATGAATTAAATTCAAATCTCGGGCAATAACGCTTTATTATTTCATTCATAATGTTATCCCCCTTATTCTTTTATGACTGTCAAAAACTTCGTTGTGCCTCCGACGGCCGCCTGACCGTGAGGTAATGAGGGATTGAAATAAATACAGTCGCCCTCGTTAAGTGTGAATGATTTGCTCCCGACAGTCACCTTGACTGTGCCCTGAAGCACAAAATTAAATTCCTGCCCACCGTGCATAACTAGAGCAGGCTCGACCTCCTGCACCTCAAGAGTAACAAGCATAGGCTCCATCTCACGGCCGATAAAATTGTATGCAAGGCTCTCAAAATGGTAGCCCGTGTACCTGTTGACACAAACGCCCTCGCCTTTTCTGACCACTGTATGTGTATTCATTCTAGGTGACTCACCGGTCAAGAGAACCGTGAAGTCCGTGCTGAGAATTGAAGCAATTTCATACAAAGTGCTTATTGGAATATCCTTTTGACCGCTTTCGAGCTTGTTATACTGCTCAAGGCTAATATTTAGCTTTGACGCCATTTCAATTGCGGGGATTTCAAGAATTTCACGCAGCTCTTTAATTCGTTTTGGTATTTGCATAAGTTCACTGTTCATGTCAATTCTCCTTTCTGACTATAGCTATCGGTGTCTGCTGTGAGGCCTGCCCGAGCGGGTTATCTGCAAATATCTCCCTGCACATATCAATATTAATGCTCTTGTCGCTAATGCCCAGAACCTCCCTGCCGATATCGTTGGCATCTATAATAACAACATCGCAGCCTGTATGATTTTTGAGCGTTTTTGCAACGGCTACGGGGTTCTTGGGTGCCAGCTTTGCATAGTGGTTGTATGGAGGGAGCGTGTAGCTGCACGGGCCGTCAATAGCCCTGCCCTTGTCGCCGACCACCTTATAGAAAACACCTCTGATCCCAAAGGGCTTTGTAACCGCTGAGCAAAAGGCTGCCAGCAGAATCTTTAGTACGCCTATGTCCCTGATGGCAAGCTCCATTGTCCACGGGCTGCCCAGACCTATGCCGTAGGGTGATTTGTAAACAAATTTGCACAGGGTATTTGCAAGCCTTGAGGGCTTGATATCATCAATATCAAAAGCCCTGCCCTGGCTGATTGCAACTATCTTTTCGCTTATAAAAATCATGTCGCCCGGCTGAATATATTGCATGACATATTTATCCATTATCTCGGTCAGGCTGTCGCCGGCATAGACTACATGAGTTTTGACGGGATACCGCGAAAACCTCCCGTATCCAGTTAATATTTCGATTTCCTTTCCTTCGTTGGGTGCCAGAGCTGACATATCCATGTTTTTTCTTTCCTTCTTGAAAAATATTTAATAAGATTTTACTCCACTGTGACGGATTTTGCAAGACATCTCGGTTTATCAATATCACAATTTCTGTATTTTGCCGCATAATAACTGAATAACTGAAGCGGTATTATTTCAATTGAGGGCATGATCCCGTTTGTTTTATATAAAAACGACCCTGATTTCGGTACACCATCCAAAATCAGGCGGTCGTTATTATTTTGCCAATGTTTAAATATTGTTATTCGTTTTTATAGTCTTTCCTGTTTAAATCCAGTTATTATCGCATTCTTTAAAAGTCATCAGCCTTGGTCTTGAGCCCCCATTCAATAATCCATTCGTTGCATTCTGCGTCAGAAGGCATTCTCCAGTCGCCTCTGGGCGAAAGGCTGACTGAGCCGACCTTAGGACCGTCCGGCAGGCAGGAACGTTTGAACTGCTGAGAGAAAAACCTCTTCATAAATATTGCCAGCCAGTTCTTGAGCTGCTCTTTTGTATATTTACCTTGAAAGGCTCTTTCGGCCATCAATATAATTTTATCGGGAGAGGAGCCGTACCTCATGAAATAATACAGGAAGAAGTCATGAACCTCATAAGGGCCTAAGTACTCTTCTGTTTTCTGGCCTATCTCACCGTTTTCTCCCGGCGGCAAAAGCTCGGGGCTTATCGGTGTCTTAAGAATTGATTGGAGTATTCTTGAAGTTTTTGAGTCGCTGCTATCGGCGACAAAGCTAACCAGATGCTGCACCAGGGTTTTGGGGACACCGCTGTTGACTGCGTACATACTCATGTGGTCTCCGTTATAAGTGCACCAGCCAAGAGCTAACTCGCTCAAATCTCCCGTTCCCACCAGCAGAGCGCCCTCCTTGTTTGCTAAATCCATTAGGATTTGTGTGCGCTCCCTCGCCTGAACATTTTCATATGTTGTGTCATGCACCTTAATATCATGACCGATATCCTTCATGTGTTGGATACATGCAGCCTCAATGTTTATTTCAATAAGCTGAGTACCGATGCATTTTGCCAGTTCAGTTGCATTGTTTTTGGTGTTTTTTGTTGTGCCAAAGCCCGGCATTGTGACGCAGAGGATATTTTTCATTGGCAGCCCCTGAAGGTTCATTGCCTCTGTTGTTACAAGCAGAGCAAGAGTTGAATCAAGCCCGCCTGATAAGCCCAGAATCGCCTTTTTGCTACCGACATAGGTCATGCGCTTTGCAAGGCCTGTAGCCTGAATGGCAATAATCTCCCTGCACCTTTTGCTCCTCTGCCTTTCATCTGACGGGACAAAGGGGTGGGGATTGAATTCCCTGTTAATTGCAGAAACAAGAAGATGGGGCAAATCCGCATTTATATACCTGAATTGAGTATTTAAATTGAACCCATGCACATTATCAA
>JAAZFZ010000317.1 GCA_012511485.1 Clostridiales bacterium
ATGGCGGAGAAGGAGAGACTCGAACTCTCGCGCCGGTTACCCGACCTACGCCCTTAGCAGGGGCGCCTCGTCACCAACTTGAGTACTTCTCCATGGTAACAAAAGTTTGTATTGGTTTTTAATAAATGGCGGAGAGAGTGGGATTCGAACCCACGGTACCTTACGGTACGACGGTTTTCAAGACCGTTCCGTTATAACCACTTCGGTATCTCTCCGTCTGGTGCGGAAATTATGTTAACATATTAATAATTAATTGTCAATATGTTTTAGGAGGTTTTTTGGTGGATGATGTTGGAGCACAGAACAAAAAGAACAGGGAGCAGAGGGCTACAAGCTACCTGCTCCAAATACCTTTACCCGTAGGAATATACTTGACAAAATTTTGGATGGCAAGTGATGTTTGCACTCGATTTTTACTCTTGCCTGCCTTGACATAATGACCGCCTCAAAATAACTTTACAGCTTTAATAATAATTTGTCGGGAACAAGAACTCCATGTCCTGCACATTCCCATGTCCTGCACGTGTCCGTGCCCTTGGTATATTATATTAATACCATAACTTTTAAGGATGATGTTTATGCCCTCAGTTTCAGCTTATAACCGAAAAAAGGCATTGGAATATGCCAACAACTGGGCGTTGAGACGCAATCCGAATTATCTCGATTTTTCAAAGCTCGGGGGTGACTGCACAAATTTCTGCTCGCAATGCTTGTTTGCGGGCAGCGGAACAATGAACTATACACCCGTATACGGATGGTTTTATATAAATTCCTCCAACCGCTCCGCCTCATGGACGGGAGTAAACTACCTCTTTAATTTTCTGACCTCCAACAAAAGCAAGGGTCCGTTTGCGGCTCAGGCAGATGTATCCGCTATCGAGCTGGGGGACATTATCCAACTGGGGAGGGTTTCCGCTCCGTTTCACCACAGCCTTGTTGTTACAAGAATTGACGGCCCACCGAGTATTGATACGATTTTTATTTCAACTCACACATACGATTTTCACAACCGCCCGCTCAATACATATGAATATGACAAAATCAGATTTTTACATATTAAGGGAGTGTATAAATAGTAAAAACTAATTTCATATGAAAAAATTAATGTATGATATTCACTCCACACTCACTGTCGGTTCGAGAACTGTCAGGGTGTTTTCATAGGTGTTAAGGTTGACCACCGCTCCGATGGGCAGGGCTGCCTTGTATCTTCCGTGGCCGGTTGCAACATTCGTCATAAGCGGTTTGCCAAGGGGCACGATTTCCTCATTAATCAGGTCACTATACGACTTCTGATATGATATCGGGCAATCGGAGCATTCACCCATAACAATACCCAAACAGTCAAGGAATTTCCCCGCAACCCTGAGCTGTTCGATGTATCTGTATATAGTATTTATCGGCTCATGCACATCCTCCAGAAACAGCACCTTGCCCCTGGTGTCAATATCAAAGGGAGTGCCAAGGGTGCCGACAAATGAAGTGAGATTGCCCCCCACAAGAGGACCTGTGACATTGCCGCCTATAAGGCTCAACGCAGGCATTCCCGTAGGATTTTCAATTATTCTGGGAGAAAGCAATGTTGATGTGGCAGTAAAGAACTGGTCAAAATTATAGGCGGGAGTGGTCGGCCTGAAATCAAGCAGCAGCAAGCTGTGAAAGGTTATCTGCTCCGAAAGCTCATAAAGCACATTGAGAAGAATGGTTATATCACTGTAACCTGAAATTATTTTCGGGTTTTGTGCAATAAAGCTGTAATCTAAGAAAGGCAATATCCCCTGCACTCCAGTGCCGCCCCTTGTGGGCAAAATTGCCTTTACTTCCGGATTCATATACATATTCATTAAATCCGACGCCCTCTGCCTTGCCGTTCCTGCCAGAAAACCGCTGCTTGCATATACATTGTCACCTAAAACTACATTGAAGCCCAGCCCCTGCAGAAAAGCTATGTTCCTGTTTATATCCTCTGCCTCCCTGGGGCTGCCGAGCGTTACAATGCCTATGGTGTCGCCTGCCATTAAAATCGGTGGTTTTTGCGCCATTCATATCACCTCAATACTTCATTTTATGTCAAAACATCATTTAATGTCTCATATGTAAAGCAATAATGACGAAAAACCGCCCCACACAAAATAAGGCAGTTTATCAGTATATTCTGCAGCGAAAAGCTCACGCAAATAATCAGAAATAACAATATCAAAAGCGTCACGGTGGTTCGCGCATGGAGTTTCCCTGCTGCGGTGGGATTGAATATGCAGTCAAGGCAGCCCTTCAGAATAGCGGAAAATTCATTCCGTGGCAGGTAATAACTCTTTCAACAAACGGGAATATTATTGACGGAGGTTTTTAATATGACAGAGTTTATCAAAAATATTGCACACGAAACGGTTTTGTCCCTTGCGAGCCAGGTAGAAATTATGAAGGGGCAGATAGTGAGCAAAACACTTGCGCAGAACAAGGCAGTTTCCCTCACCTTGTTTGCCTTTTCAAAGGGTGAGGAAATCAGCACACATGATTCAAGCGGCGATGCTATGGTGACTGTCCTTGAAGGCACAGGTAAATTCACCGTTGACGGAGCCGAATACCTTCTCAACGGCGGGGAAACACTCATTATGCCCGCAAAAAAACCGCATGCGGTTTTTGCACAGGAGGACTTTAAGATGCTCCTGACGGTAATATTCCCGCAATAAGCGAAAGGCCCGATGGTTTTCCGTCGGGCTTGTTTTTTCATCTTTTGTAAGCTCAAAATCAGCAGTTATGAATAAAATTATACGCTTATACAGTAAAACGGGTTCAATTATTGTAAATTTCCTGTATTCGGAATATAATAATAGCAGTTATTTACATTCTTTTTGGAGAGGGTGAGAAAATGGGCAAACGGCTCAAAAATTATCTGCGGTATTCAGAAGAAAAAACACAAGAGGAAATGACGGCTCAGGAGAAGGCAAGAGTTAAGCGTGAGCTTCTTATTCAAATAAAATTCTTTCAGCACGAAAGGCTTATTCATGCCCTCGTAACACTCACATTTGCAATCCTTTCGGTTATGACGATGTTTTTTTTGATTATGTGCAGCAGCAGGCTGACAGGAATCGGATACATATTTGTTTGCATTTTTTTCTTTCTTCTTCTGGCTCTGCTCATTCCCTATGTCAGGCATTATTTTATTCTTGAGCGGGGAGTTCAAAGGCTCTATGAGTATTATGACAAATTGAATTAACGCAAAAGGCTGACCCGTTTCTCAAAGAGAAACGGGTTTTTTGTTTATACATCATCTTTTCTGCTCGACTGTTTTTTTCTGTTGTTATGCTGATTCTGGTTTTCACGGGTCAGGGGCGTCTGCCCTTTGGCTTTCTTTTTCCTTGCCTTTTTGTTATCCGGCTGGCTGTCCTTTGGCATAAAACCTCCCGATTGCTTTATCTTTTTGTGTTCGGACCCAAGGAGCCTTTTTTCGTATTATGCTTTTCGTTCTGATTCTGAATGTCCTCTACAGTTATGGGCTCCGCTTTATTAAGAGTTTTTGCAGGCTTTTTGTGATTTTTATTTTTTGCCATAATACCACCTCAAAGGTATTTTGCCACTCATTTCCGTATTTATTCGGGCATAATTGTAATTTTAAGTGTTCTCTTAAGTTGCTAAAAATATATATAAAGTTATCAATATATTTTGTAAAAAATTTTTTGTTGATTCTTTTTAATATTTAGTGTAAATTTGAACAAAAGGAGTTTAACAATATGACGAAAATAAATAAATTTAATTACATAAAACTTTTTTTGGGCTTTTTGCTTGTTTTTTCGATGCACATTTCTCCCGTAAACAACGGCTTGACGGCTAACGGAGAATCATATGATGTTGCCCCGCCAAATGCTCCAAATGGCTTCACGGCTGAATCTTTCGGGCAAAGCTCTGACGAGCCCAAATCTGCCTCATATGATAAAACCGATAAACCCGCCTCAACGGCTCCCTTGACAACCGTGCCCGCACCAACTGCAGCGAAAACAACTGCACCGTCAACAACAAAGCCGCAAACGGCTTCACCGTCAACAACAAAACCGCGGTCAGGCTACTCCTTTGCAAACAACACCGAGCTGGGGATTCTTGATAACTATGTCGATTATGCAACAATTATGACCTATGACATTCACGGACCATGGGATAATTACACCGATTTTAACGCTCCCCTGTATAAGCCCACGGAGTATTCTCCCCAAAGCAAAACAAGTGTTGATTCGGCAGTAAAACAATGGATTGGCAAAGGCTTTTCCGCCTCTAAAATAGTCCTCGGAGTTCCCTTCTACGGGCATATGTATTCCGGAGTTAACGGGGGCGGCAACGGGCTGTATAATACCTATGCTTCCTCAAGCTCTGTTTCATATGACAAAATAGTTTCAAGCTACCTTAACAATTCAGCTTTTACTAAATATTATCACTCCGATGCAAGGGTTCCGTGGCTGTTCAACGGCTCAACATTTATTTCATATGACAATGAAAATTCCATTGTTGCAAAGGCTCAGTATATTAAAAGCAATAATCTAGCGGGTGCCTGCGCATGGGAGCTTTCACAGAACAAAAACGGTGTTCTTGTAAACTCTCTTTATTCCACTCTTAACTGAACAATCAAAGCCGCCTTACGGCTGTTTTTCTAATGACAGGGCATAAGTTTATAAACTTTATACTTGTATTAATATTCGGATGAGTTTAATCTATAATATAAACAGATAACAAGACAGGCAGGTTCGTTCAATAATTAACAAAAGAGGATAAATTGAGAAAAACCTTGACAGGCTGCGAATTCTCTCGGATAAATACCCCGGCATCACTGTTGCCACAACGGAGCCTGTTAATCTGAGCGAAATCTGCAAACCTGCCCAAGGGAACAGAGCATTTTAAAGAGAGATACAGGCAATAACTGAAAAAACAGGGATAAGCTTTTGCCTAACCCCGTTAATCATAAATGTACTGTTGCCGGACTTATGCCTGCTTTGCCCTGCCCCTTGCCGGTTTCTTTTTGTTCTGCTCTATGCTGGCTTTAAGAGCGTCCATGAGGTTGATGACATTGTCTGGCTTTTCACCCTGGGCTGTGACAATATCCTTACCTGCAATTTTATCCTCAATGAGTTTTTTTAGCTTTTGCTGATATTCATCTGAATACTCCGATGGATTAAAGGGAGTGTCCATGGTGTTTATGAGCGTTTTTGCCATTGAAAGCTCCTGCTGAGCAACCTGAGGTTTATTATAGGATTTTGGGAGTTCCTTAATTTCGTCCTCATAGAACATGGTTGAGATGAGCATTCCATCCTCTCTGGGGATAATAGCCATAAGAGTATCACTTGTACCGATAACTGTTTTGCCTATGGCTATCTTCTGCTCGTTGATTAGTGCAGACCGCAGCAGTTCAAAGGCTTTTTCTCCCCCGGGTTCCGGAAAAACCTGATATGTCCTATCGTAATAAACGGGCGATATCTGGTTGAGCTGAGCAAAGTGCAGAATTTGGATTGATTTTTCTTTTTCAGTTTTTATTTTTTCAATTTCTTCTTCGGTAATAATAACATATTTACCCTTGTCGTATTCAAAGCCCTTTACAATATCCTCGGACTTTATCTCCTTGCCGCAGTGGGCGCAGGTTTTTTTATATCTGATTCTTTCATGGTCCTCCTTGTGAAGCTGATTGAAATGGATATCGTTATCCCGGACTGCCGTGTACATTGAAATGGGAATTGCGACAAGCCCGAAGGATATGACTGTTCTGTGAGCCACTGCCATAAATAGCACCTCCGCTGTTAGTATTTACTTAAATTAACATTTAAATTCAAATGAGAGGCAAATGTAAATGAAAAGTCATGACCTTGTGCATCCTTTCGGACCGATATTTAATGAAAAATCCGAAATATTAATTCTGGGAACCTTCCCCTCCGTTATGTCAAGGGAAAACTCCTTTTTCTACGGCCATCCTCAGAACAGGTTTTGGAGGGTTATTTCGGGCATCCTAAAAGCCGACGAGCCGCACTCAATAGAGGGAAAAAAGAGCCTTTTGCTTGAAAACGGCATTGCTCTGTGGGATGTTATTCACAGCTGCACTATTGAAGGCTCAAGTGACAGCAGCATTAAAGGGGTTGTTGCCAATGATTTGAGCATGATATTTAATAATTGCCGCATAAAGCGAATTTATGCCAACGGCAAGACTGCCCAGAGGCTGTATAACAGATATATTTTGCCCCGCACCGGGCGTGAAATCATTGCATTGCCCTCAACAAGCCCCGCAAATGCGGCTTATTCCGTTGAGCGGCTGATTCAGCTTTGGAGCTGTATTTTGAAATAGGGTTGAAAATATCTCCAGAGCGGACAACCGCAAGAGTTGTTTACGATAATACAAATAACACAAACTAAGTAAAAAAATATTGGAATTTCATGTTGTTTGTGATAACATATAATAATTGTTAGCCATATTACCAAGGAGCTAAGATTAAATGAAACCTGATATCGAAATAGCACAGTCAGCAAAATTGAAACCGATAAATGAAATTGCAAAAGCAGCAGGCATAAGTGAGAATTATATTGAAAACTACGGCAAATACAAGGCTAAGGTTGATTTAAAGTTTTTGGAGGAAGCCTCAAAAAGGGACGGAAAGCTTATTCTTGTAACGGCAATAACGCCCACGCCTGCCGGGGAGGGCAAAACAACAACAACTATCGGCCTTGCGGATGCATTAAATAAATTAGGCAAAAAGGCTGCCGTTGCTCTCAGAGAGCCTTCACTCGGTCCGGTTTTCGGAATTAAGGGCGGAGCTGCGGGCGGAGGATATGCCCAGGTGCTGCCTATGGAGGATATAAACCTGCATTTTACGGGCGATTTCAACGCAGTAGGCACCGCAAACAATCTGCTGGCGGCAATTCTTGACAACCATATTCATCAGGGCAACAGCCTGAAAATCGACCCCCGCGCAATCACCTGGAGAAGATGCATGGATATTAGCGACCGTCAGCTTAGGTTTATCACTGACGGGCTTGGCGGCAAAATCAACGGTGTCCCCCGTGAGGACGGCTTTGACATAACTGCCGCCTCTGAAATTATGGCGGTGCTCTGCCTTGCTGAATCCTTTGACGACCTTCGTGAAAGGATTTCGAGAATAATAGTCGGCTACACTTATGACGGAGAGCCTGTTACAGCGGGAAACCTTAAAGCTCATGGTGCTATGACCGCACTGCTAAGA
>JAAZFZ010000318.1 GCA_012511485.1 Clostridiales bacterium
AAAGGAAAACGGGCTGGTACGCAGTGAGGGCAAGGAATATGTAATACAGGACGGAGATGTGGTGCTGTTTAGGTTTAATGTATAGCTTTTTTAAAAATAAAAGGCCGGCTTTTCAGCCGGCCCCAGACTGTAGACAAAGGTCCGCCGAGAGGCGGATTTTTGTTGTAAAAAGGTTGATTTTATGGATAAAAAGTGATATAATAAAAGCATGATAATCGCAGTAACTGCAAGGGTTTGGAGGTAATTATGCTTAACAAACATCAAAGAGAAAGCCGCCGTGAAATACAGATAATATCTATAGAGGACTTGGTTCCTGAAAATCATATTTTACGTGATATTGATAGGGCGATAAATCTTGACTTCATATATGACGAGGTTAAGGACTTGTACTGTTCAGATAACGGCAGACCATCTGTTGATCCCGTAGTGCTGTTTAAGATTGTGCTTTTGCAATACACCTTCGGCATACGCTCCATGCGCCAAACGATTCGCGAGATTGAAGTTAACATGGCATATCGTTGGTATTTGGGCTATGGTATGACTGAAAAAATTCCTCACTTTTCAACCTTTGGCAAGAACTATGTCCGCCGTTTTGAGGACAACGGCATATTCGAGAAGATATTTGAGCAAATTCTGCTTGAAGCCGTGAAATGCAGGTTTGTTGATGCAAGTGCAGTATTCATTGATGCTACACATATCAAAGCTAATGCTAACAAGAAAAAGGCTGTAAATGAGGTAGTTAAGGTTGAAGCAAAGCACTATCATGATGAGCTAATGGCGGAAATAGAGTCTGACCGGGCTGTGCATGGTAAAAAGCCGCTAAAGAATAAAGATGATGACAATGAGCCGCCCACGAAGAATGTGAAAAAGAGTACAACCGACCCAGACTGTGGTCTGTTTCACAAAGGCGAACACAAGGTTGAATTTGCATATACGACCCACGTAGCATGTGATAAGCATAATTTCATATTGGATAGTACTGTATCTGCCGGAAATGTACATGACAGTGTGATGTTTGACGGGCTTTACAGAAATCTACTTACTAAGTTTCCTGAAATTGATATGGTTGCCGTAGACAGCGGGTACAAGACACCATGGATAATGAAGCAGATATTCGACAGCGGGAAGCTGCCAAGCACACCATACAAACGACCTATGACAAAGCAAGGTTTTTTCAAAAAGTATGAGTATGTATATGATGAATATTATGATTGCATAATTTGTCCGAATAATCAGATTCTTAAGTATTCCACCACAAACCGTGACGGCTACAAGGAATTTAAGAGTAATCCTTTGATATGTAAGAGCTGCCCAATGAGAGCGCAATGCACCGAGAGTAAGGATTGTGTAAAGGTGGTAACGAGGCATGTTTGGGAGGAATACATAGAAAAAGCCGAGGATGTACGGCACTCGCCGGAAGGCAAAGAAATCTACACCATGCGGAGTCAGACCATAGAACGAGTTTTTGCGGATGCTAAGGAAAAGCATTTTATGAGATATGCACAGTTAAGAGGATTAGCAAAACTGCGGATGCAGACTTTGCTCACTTTTGCGTGCATGAATCTCAAAAAGCTGGCAGCATGGAAACGGAAAAATGGGATTTTGTCGACTGTTTCTTCTGAAATTTTGTGTATTTTCAATTTTGCCATGAGTAAAGTTAGTTTTGCTTAAAATTTAACCCCAATTTGAAAATTAGAACCATTTCAAATTGGGGTTAGTCTACAGTCTGAGACCTTTTCAAAGAAAAAGGTCTTAAAGCCTACCTTAATATAAATTTACAGGATTGTTCCGCCGCCTATTACCACGTCCCCGTCATAAAAAACCACCGCCTGCCCCTTGGCCGCCGCACGGACGGGGCTGTCAAACTCAACATGTATAAGGCCATTGTCAACCTGCTCAATGGTTGACCAGGCCTCCTCCTGCTTGTATCGTGTTTTGGACCTCACCCTTAAAGGCGCTTTAATAC
>JAAZFZ010000319.1 GCA_012511485.1 Clostridiales bacterium
CATTTGTTTGTGCCTTTCCATACGCATTGGAATTTCCGCTCTTGATATTTTTGTTCCCGCCATATAGAGCGCATGTTGTCCCGTGCAAGGTCCTCACCCATCTGGTTACGGGGAAGACGGACAACAAGGCCGGATTCTTCATCGACATACCAGCGTTGTGGGAATGGTTTTTCGGGTTTTTCGGGTTCTTCGGGTTCTTCGGGTTCTTCGGGTTCTTCGGGCTCTTCGGGTTCTTCGGGTTCGGGAGTAGCTTGCTGCTCTTCTTCAAGAGACTGTTCTTCATTACCTGTTATTTCAACAATATCGTCTTGCACGCTCTGAGGCTCTTGTGGAGCCGGCTCCTCGGGCTCATCGGGCTCCTGTACCTGAGCCTCGACGGCGTCCTTCATTGATTCGGCTGCCGCCGGAATTTTTTCAATGAGCCTTATATGTTCATTATAGCGGTTGAGAATATCGTTCTTGAAAGCAGATACCTCATCTCTTAGCATTGAAAGCTCAATTTGCTTTGAAGTGAGCTCTTCATTGAGTGCTTTGATTTTGTCCTCAGCCTGGCTGCTGGCCTTATCAATAAGCTCCTTAGCATCAGCGGAAGCCTTAGATGCAAGCTTTTCGGCATCAGCCTCTGCCTGCGAGGTAATGGATGTCGCCTTAAAGGTTGCGTCGGCCATAAGCTTTGACGCTCCTTTTTCGGCATCTTCCTTAGCATGCCTTGCCTTCTCCTCCGCAGTGGTAATAATGAAGTCTGCCTTTGATTTTGCCTCATCCTCAAGTTCGTCCGCCTTGCGTTGAGCAACAAGAAGAGTTTTTTGAATAAGCTCTTCGTCCCTGCGATACTCGGCAAGCCTTTCTGCAAGCAAGCTGACTCTTTTGACCAACTCGCCGCTTTCTTTATACATTTGCTCATAAGATGCAGCTACATTGGCAACGAATTCGTCAACCTCGTCCGACTTGTACACACCCCGCCCGGCAGGTTGAAAACTATATGCCCTGATTTGTGCCGGTGTCAGCATTTTATGACCTCCCACATCACTTTTTTGCTATCTTAATCAAAATATCCTTCATTGGCCTTGCCGCCAAGTTCGTCGAGCAGTTCACCTGTTACGGGAAAATTATGAGGAGTAACGACATATGCTCTGCCTGCAACACGCTTGACCTCACCGTGGTTTGCATAAGCAACGCCCGACAGAAAGTCGAGTATCCTAAGAGCAGCATCGTTTGTACAGGTTTCAAGGTTAAGTATGACAATCCGCTTTTCATTAAGAACATCGGCAACCTCTGCAACACCTTCAAAGCTGTCTAGCTTTTTAAACACCAGATGAGGGCGGGCTGCCGATTGCATATCGACAACCTTCATTGTGTCATTTTCATTGCGGCGGCGGGAACTGCTGTAAACATCATTGCTTTCCTGCTCAAATTCGTCATCATCTTCATATGACTCATAAGCATCTTCGGAATTCATGTCATCGAAATAATCCTCTTCAGGGACATTAACAACCTTTTTAATCTTTTCAAAAATGCCCATTAAATTTCCTCCTACCTATCTATAATTCCTGTTGCCGAAAATTGCAGAGCCGACACGAACCATTGTAGAACCCTCCGTAACAGCCTCAACATAATCTTCGGACATTCCCATTGATAAAATGCTCATATTTACATTATCTAATTTTTTTCCCTCAATGTCAATAAACAGTTGCCTCAAATTTGAAAAAAAAGAACGCAAACTGTCGGGATTCTCCGAAATTGGAGGAACTGTCATCATACCTTTTATTTCAATCCCCTCAAACTGAGCAATTTCAATTACCGAATTGATTAGCCCGTCGGGTGTGAAACCGAACTTGCTCTCCTCCCCGCCTATATTGACTTCAAGGAGGATTTTCGTGGTTAGACTTTGCTTTATTGAACACTTTGAGATTTCCTTTGCCAGGCGAACACTGTCCACTGCCTGAATCATATCAACAATGCCGATAATCTGCCTGACCTTGTTTGTCTGCAGATGACCTATGAAATGTGCCTCGACATTTTCAAGGCTTAATTCTCCCCTTTTTGAGAGAAATTCCTGCACTCTGTTTTCACCGATAAGGTCAATACCGCACTCAATTGCTCTGTTAATGAAAACCGGCTCCACAGTTTTTGTAACGGCCATGAGCCTGACTTCCTCAGGGCTTCTGCCTGCCTTGACGGCTGCTTCAGAAATATTATACCTAATGCGCTTAATATTTTCCCCAATGCTGTCAAGATAAGATTTTTCCGTCATATAAGTCCTTTCCTCCAATAATTATTTCATCATACAAATCAACATACTCATTCCTTTCATTAAGTTTCAGTGCGCTGTTAGGGGCGGCAATTACAAAGTCAGTGCCCGAATATATTATTTCAACCTTTCTGAACCGAATGATGTTGCCTAATTTTATATAAACTCCTTTATATTCCTTCTCCTGAGCTGTTGGTGCCGTTTCTACGCCTTCTTCGGGAACAACGCTCTCCTTGCTGACCCTTATCGCCTCGCTGTCAATTTTATATCCCTTTATTTCTTTCATTACAAGCTGTATTTTTTCAATTCTGAAATTAAGAACTTCGGGTGTAACATTTCTGCAGGAAAAAATGACTGCACTCTTGCCGTTCGGCGAGGTTTTTATTGATTTGACCTGTGCAGTAAAATAGCCTGCCGAGCTGTGCGGGAAAATTAATTTCATGCTTTTACCGATTTCGAGCTGAGCCGCAGTTTTATTCTCGAGCACGACAGCTATATACCAATTGAAGCTGCTAACAAGCCTACCCAGAGTGCCTGGAGCTGTGTTTTTCTTTGTTGAAAAGGAGCTTTCAAGCTCATTATATTCGAGATTTACGGCATTTTTATAGTCAACGGCTTGTTCAAAGCCGTCCGTATTACTGACAAAATAACCGGTAGACTGGGCAAAAATCTCCTGTGCGCTCACTGCCGAGGTGTTGAGGGTATTCAGCCTTGACCTAAGCTCGGAAATCCTGTCGCTGAAATCAATGGCTCCGTTAATGGCTATTTGCCTTGCGGTGACCGTATCCCTGAAATCCTCACTGTATTCCGAAAACCTGCCCAAATTGCCCGATTCAACGGTTTTGAGTATATTATTAAAAACATTATAAATGTTAGCCTCAAAGCCTTCGATGTTAACAGTATTGAGGTTTTTCTGGCTATTGAGCTGAGTATATCTTTCGATGCTTTTCTCAATTTCTTTAATTTGTGCGTAGGTTGAGGCATCCTTTTGACTGCCGCAGAGAACGGCTATAGGGTCATTGACGGCTACCCTCTCCCCATCTGCGACAAGAGGCACCGCAGTACCCGAAAGCGAAGCCGTAACATATTGCTCATCGCGGATAATATAGGCTGTGGTGTCTACAGTATCTTCAAAGGTGCTAAAAAAAATGGTGCGTGTTGAAAACGGGTCAGAGTTGGTCTTATAGACTCTGTAGCCCATTAATGAGAAAATCAAAATCCCTGCCATTGCCGAAGCCAAGTATATAAGTGTATTCTTTTTCTTCATTTCATTTGCCTCCGTTTCTTTGAGGGTGAACGGTCGCCCTATAAACCCAATGTTTTATTAATAATTTTAAGAGCCACTCTAAGCACTCCTGATAAACCGTCATAATCGTCAATATATATCTTTTTCATCCGCTCGTCCTTGTTAAACCAGGTAAGCTGGCGTTTTGCATAACGCCTTGTTTCACGCTTTAGATTTTCAATACATTCCTCAAGTGATGCATTTCCCTTAAAATACGGCTCAAGCTCCTTATATCCGATTGCCTGCCCTGCCGTTTTAATATCACTCTGAGCCTGTAGAAAAGCTTCTGCCTCATTAAGAAGGCCTTTTTCGAGCATGATATCCACTCTTGAATCAATGCGGTCATAGAGCGTTTTTCTTTCCCTTACCGTGAGCAGAAGCATACAGGAATTATAGGGCGAGGGTTTTAGGCGGGAAAGCTCCTTCTGCTTTGACAATGTAATCCCCGAAGTATAATAAACCTCCAGCGCTCTGATTATCCTGCCAAGGTTATTGGGGTGAAGAGTATCCGCAGTTTCAGGGTCAATCTCCCTAAGCTCTGAAAGCAATGCCTCTGCGCCCTGAGCTTCGGCTTTTTTACGCAGCTTTTCACGCAGTTCATAATCGGACTGAGTTTGTGAAAACTCTACATTGTCAATGAGTGAGCTTATATAAAGACCTGTTCCGCCCGCAATTACCGGAAGTTTCCCTCTTAAAGCTATATCTTCAATGCATACCCTTGCCTGCTTGCAGTATTGAGCGACGCTGAACGGCTCTGAAGGCTCTAGAAAATCCATCATATAGTGGGATATCCCCTGCATTTCCTCTGCCGTCGGCTTTGCGGTTGCAATGAACATGCCTTTATATATCTGCATCGAATCTGCCGAAACAACCTCGCCACCCAGTGCCTTGCACAATTCAACGGCAAGGCCTGTCTTGCCAGAGGCTGTCGGGCCTGCAACCACAATAACGGGTATCTTCTTAAACTCTGCCAAAGCTTTTCTCCATTTCTTTGCGCGTCATTTCAATCAAAACGGGACGGCCGTGCGGGCAGTAACGAATATCAGGCATACTTAAAAGCTTTTTGACGAAAAACTCCTGCTCATATTTTGAGGTGAAATCACCGGCTTTTATTGCCGCTCTGCAGGCAGTTGAATGATATATCCAATCAAGCTTTTCGGGCAAAAGCTCATGTCTGTTTTCGAGCAGATGGCCGGCAAGCTCCATAATCACCTGCGAAATGTCCTGACTGTCGAGTGCCATGGGGCATTCATGCACAATTACCATGCCGGAGCCGAAATCCTGCACATCATAACCTGCATTAGTCAAGGCTTCAAGGTTTTCAAGCACTGCCGAATATTCATCCTTATTAAGTGTGACTGTCACGGGCATTAACAAAAGCTGTGAGGAATTATCCCGCTCTTCACTCTTCAACTGCTCAAAAATAATTCGTTCATGTGCGGCATGTTTATCAATAATAAGCATTGTCTGCCCGAACTGCGCAAGTATGTAGGTTTTGAAGGCTTCGCCAATAATTATTACATCCTCCTGCAGAGCTTCCGGCTCTGAATAATCGGCTTGTATATCGGGTTTTTTAACGATAATTTCTTTTTCATTATTTTCGGGCATCGGCTGAGCTTTGTTAACGCCCGTATATAATGTTGACGGTTTTTCTTCACTCAACGGTTTTATTCTTGAGGAATCCCGCAGCACTGTCGTTGCTTCTCTGTGTATTGTTTCCGATTTTTTATCCGATTTGTAATTTTTGGAATTATTTATAATGTTTGCAGAAAATTCGCAAGCCTTTTGAGTGGACCAGAAATTCTCTTTTTTCTCAGGAAGCTTTGTTTGCACGGCAGTGTCAAGAACATTAAAATATTTTTTGACTGCAGATTTTTGCAGGTCAACCTTAGGCCTATAATTCGTGCCAGTAACAGCATTTTTTACGGCATAGAAAATGGCATTAAAAATGTCCTTTTCGTTTGCAAAACGAACCTCTATTTTTGCAGGATGCACATTGACATCCACGCTCAGGGGCGAAATATCAATATTAAGAACGCAGGCAGGGAATTTGCCTGCCATTATCGAATTCTTATATGCCTCGCTCAGAGCGGCAGCTCCCGTTCCCGTCTTTATCAGCCTTTTGTTGACAAAGAA
>JAAZFZ010000320.1 GCA_012511485.1 Clostridiales bacterium
ATACAAAAGTCGGCAATTTGAACAATACCTTTTTTCATGAAAACTTCGGCGTTTTTGAGCATTTATAACGAATTTTCATTAAATTATTGTTAGTTTTTTAATAAACCTATTGATTTATAAAGAATTAATTTATAATTCTACTTGCAAAATGATTTGGTATTGTGTAAAATGTATATATTCCGATTGGCAAATTGTATAAAAGTATATATTTTTATTATGCATTTTTTGAGTAAGGAGTTTTAAAAATGTCAAACAGACTTTTTCAGAGCATTATCCATCAGCTTCGTGATGCTGTCGACAGAACTGTTGGAGTAATTGATGAAACGGGTAGTATTGTCTCCTGCAGCGAACTTGGTAAAATTGGTGAGCTTGTTTCGGATTCAACAACAGTTATTTTTGAAAGCAGCGAGTCTGTTTGCGTCGGTTCTTACACTTTTCATTCGTTTGGCTCACATATCCACGCCGAATATGCGGTTTTTGTGGACGGTACAGATGATTTGGCTGCAAGGTATGCGGATATCTGTTGCGTTGCATTGAGTAACATCAAACAATATTATGACGAAAAGTATGATCGAAGCAACTTTATTAAGGATGTTATTCTTGACAATATCCTCCCGGGCGATATTTACCTTAAAGCCCGTGAGCTTCACTTTAACAGTGAGGTTGCAAGAGTAGTTCTTCTTATAAGAATGCCTGAGAACAACGATGCCTCTGTTTTTGACACTATCCAGTCCCTGTTCCCGGATAAGACAAAGGATTTTGTTATTAACATAAACGAAATGGATATTGCTCTCGTAAAGGAGGTCAAGCCCAACATTGATACAAGGGACCTCGAAAAGCTTGCCCACTCAATTGCCGATTCACTGAGCACGGAGCTTTATGCCCATGCGCTTGTGGGTATCGGCACAACCGTTACAGGTATTCATGAGCTCGCGCTCTCCTTCAAGGAGGCGCAGGTTTCACTTGAGGTCGGCAAGGTGTTTGACACCGAAAAAAGAATAATCAGCTATGACAATCTCGGTATTGCAAGGCTTATCTATCAGCTGCCCACAACCTTATGCGATATGTTCCTGCGTGAAGTTTTTAAGCGCGGCTCAATCGAAAGCCTTGACCATGAAACATTGTTCACCATTCAAAAGTTTTTTGAAAACAACCTCAATGTTTCAGAAACCTCACGCAAGCTCTTTGTTCACAGAAACACTCTTGTTTACAGGCTTGAGAAAATTAAAAAGATTACGGGGCTTGATTTGCGTGAATTTGACGATGCAATCGTCTTTAAGGTAGCTCTTATGGTTAAGAAATACCTTGATGCAAAACCTATAAAGTATTAACTTTTTAGGTCAGCTATGCTTTTGCGGATGTGGTGATTTCGTTAACAATGCGGCTGTATATTTTAAGGATATGGTATTGTGATTGAATTTAATAATGTTTCAAAAACCTTTACTAACGGCACACACGCCCTAAAGAATGTAAACATAAAAATAAACCAGGGAGATTTCGTTTTTGTTGTCGGCGCCTCAGGTGCGGGCAAAAGTACATTTCTGAAATTAATGATGCGTGAAGAGGTACCTTCAAGCGGCTCGATAATGATTAATAATTATAAACTATGTGAGCTGGAGAATAAGGAGATACCCTACTTCAGGCGTACGCTTGGCGTTGTGTTTCAGGATTTCAGGCTCATTCCGAACATGACGGTTTATGACAATATTGCTTTTGCAATGCGTGTTATCGGTGCCAGAGAGAAAAAAATAAGGAAGCGCGTTCCCTATGTCATAAGCCTTGTCGGGCTTGCGGCAAAGGCACGCAGTTACCCCAGTGAGCTTTCGGGAGGAGAGCAGCAAAGGGTTGCCCTTGCGCGTGCGCTTGCCAATAATGCGGAGCTTATTATTGCGGACGAGCCTACCGGCAATGTTGACCCGCAGATGTCTTATGAAATTGTCGATTTACTCACCCGCCTCAACGATGCGGGGACCACCGTTGTTATGGTGACTCATGAGCATAATCTTGTGCGCCGTTTTAACCGCAGGGTGATTATTCTCGAGCATGGCTGTGTTGTCTATGACGGCGAATCGCTCAACACAAAGAATGTCAGGTCATCTCAGGGTCATATTAGGCATGACATTATGCCGCCCAAGGGTGATAATGCAAATATATATTCAGCAGCTCTAAATCCAAAAGAAAAAAAAGAGGGTTTCAAGCTTCATGAAACGGCAACCGTCACACTTGAAGGGGCGGGTGATGCCGAATGAACAGAGGGAGCTTATCATATCTGACAAAAGAAGGATTTCGGAATGTTTGGGTCAACCGCTTAATGAGCGTTGCCTCGACCTGCGTTCTGATGTCCTGCCTTGTTATGATTGGAATTGCAAGCATGCTGCTTGTCAATATGCAGAGCATTATTGACGGGATTGAAAATGAGAATGTAATAGTTGTTTATGTCAACGACAATGCAACTAAGGCACAGACCGAAAAGCTCGGCAAAGAGCTTAATTCTCTTGATAACATTGAAAACTGCACATTCGTTTCCAAAGAGGAGGCCTTTGAGCAGCAGCTGGAAGAACTCGGAAGTGCAGCAAATCTCTTGACGGGGCTTGAGAGGAACCCCCTGCCAGACTCCTATAAGGTTACGGTTTCAAACCTTGCTCTCTTTGACAGCACAGTTAAAGCAATAGAAAAACTGAATCATGTCAATGTGGTGCGTGAAAACCGTGAATTTGCGGCTCAGCTGGCATCTGTCAAAAAGACGGTTACATACATAAGCCTGAGCGTCATCGGGTTGCTGCTGATTGTTTCACTTTTCATTGTTGCAAACACGGTGCGCGTCACCATGTTCAGCAGAAGGCTTGAAATATCTATAATGAAGAGCGTGGGAGCAACAAACTGGTTTATCCGCTGGCCGTTCATGATTGAGGGCATGATTTTGGGCATATTGTCCGGGCTGCTGTCGTTGGGCGTTGTTTTCGGCATTTATGAGCTTGCGGTAGGCTCACTCTCATCAACGCTCACGGGCTTTGATTTCAGCCCCGTGCCGTTCTCAAGGGTTGTGTGGATTATGCTTGCCGGGTTTTTAGCCGGCGGTGTTGCCGCAGGCACTTTGGGCAGTATAATTTCGATTAAAAAATATCTCAAGGAAAAGGAGCTGGAATACGATGTATCGGCAGAAGAGTTTTAGAGCGGTTTTTAAGTGTATTTTTTCAATGAGCCTTGTTTTTGCATTGGTTTTCTCTTCGGCAGTTGTTCCTCGTGTCTATGCCGCCGATTCTCTTGAGGATTTGCAGCGGCAATATGAGGAGCTTGAAAAAAAGATCAAGGAAAACTCCACGAAGCTTGAGGATATCCAATCCGACATGAACTCCCAGCATAAAACCATAGATTTGCTGGACAACCAGATTAGTGATATCAATACGCAGATTCAGCTTATAAATGATCGAATAGCCGTCATTCAAAAGGATATTAACTCCATCAATTCCAAAATAAAGGAAATTGATGATGAAATAGCGAGTATTAAAGCTCAGATTAAGGCCGCCAATGAATCCATGAAAAAGCTTGAGGCGGAAAAGGAGAAAACAATAAATCAGCTACTCGAAAGAATGAGGGCATCATATATGGCCGGCTCAATGTCAGAGATTGAAATATTGTTCTCATCCTCTGACTTTTCAACCTTCTTCACAAGAACTGAGCTGCTCAAGAGGCTTTCTGAGCATGACAATGAGCTTGTTAAAAGGCTTGAAAAGGAAGTCAAGGAAATAAAAGAGCTAACGGACAAGCTTGAGGGTAGCAAGACCGAGCTTGACAATAAGAAGACAGAGCTGGATGTTGAAAAGCAGGTGCTGGTGAAAAAGCAGGCCGATGTGCAGAAGGATAAGGATGCTCTCGTTCAAAAGCAGAACAGCGTTTCAAGCAAGGTCGAACGGACAAACGATTTGCTCAAGCAGCTTGACAAGAGCAGCAAAGAGTATAAAAGGCTTATTCGTAAGTATGCACAGGAAGAGGCGGAAATTGACGCAAAAATTGACGAATTTATTCGCAATAACGGCTCCTCAACAGATGACGGTATGCCTTCGGGCAGCGAAAATAGAATGATATGGCCTGTACCGTATTCAAACTGCTACATATCTGCGGGCTACGGCTATTATAGCCCATTCGGATATAATCAGATGCATTATGGAGTCGATATATGTGTAAGCGGAGGCTCACAGGGCAAAAATATAGTTGCGGCAAAAAGCGGCACGGTTCAGACTTCATCATGGCATTCGAGCTACGGCAACTATATTCTTATTGACCACGGCGGCGGTCTGTTCACCCTTTATGCCCACTGCAACACACTGCTTGTGGGTGTCGGTGCAAAGGTCAAACAGGGTCAAGTCATCGCCAAAATCGGCAAAACAGGAAGAGTTACGGGTCCCCACCTTCATTTTGAGGTGCGAATAAACGACGGTGGCAATGTCAGGAGAGTCAACCCGCTAACCTATGTTTCAATGCCCTGATAAGCGTTTTTCGCCGCATCCCCCTCTTTTGATTCCGAAACACAAAGGAGAAATTATGAGCAGAAAAATATCTGTCGGCATTACAATATCGCTGTTAATCATCGCCGTTACGGCAACCTTTGCCATAACCATGTCCATATCACAGCGCGTTTATAACAGCCTGATAACAGACCTGCCTGAGCGCACTCAAATGTATTCCTCAATAGC
>JAAZFZ010000321.1 GCA_012511485.1 Clostridiales bacterium
CTCCCGGGCTATGAAAAGGCCGCTTGCAGGCAGGCTGTGGAGGTTCTCGACAACCCTGCGCTGGCAAATGCCGCAAAGAAGATTGTTGTTGTGGGCGGTGGAGTAGTCGGCTGCGAAACGGCTTATTTCCTCAACAAGGAGCTGGGCAAGGAAGTCACGGTCATTGAGATGACACCCGAAATTATGAACCACACCTGCACGGCGAATCGCGGATATATGCTCAAATATATGGAGGATGCAGGCATTAAGCTCTATAACTGCACAAAGCTCATTTCCTTTGAGGCAAACGGCGTTAAGGTTATGCGCAATAAATCTAAGACAGTGCCAAACCCGTATCTGACATGGAATCCGCTGTTGCCTGAGAATGTGCTCAATCCCTTGGCTCCTAAGATAAAGGATGAAAGTCAGGAGGAATTCATTGAAGCCGACCTTGTGGTGCTTGCCGCAGGCGGCAGGCCGGATGAGCAGCTTTTCCTCAGCTTCCAGAAGGAGCTCAACACCATTGAGGTATATAATATAGGCGACAGCTTCAAGGGCGGCAAGGTCTTTGAAGCAACAAAATCAGGTTATGCTGCGGCAATGAATCTATAATCGGCTCACTTGAGCCTGATAATATGAGAATAGGAATAAAGCTGGGAGGTTTTGTTTTGAAGTACAATATGACTCTGACCCCTGAGGAGGAGGGCATACTCAACGGCTCGCAGGGTGAAACAATGGCGAAGGTCATAAAGACGCTTGTGCTATACGGTGACGCTTTCGGAGCGGAAAAATTTGTGGATGTTACGGCACCCGGTCACCTTGTTACGAGCTTCGGCATTTCGGTGCTAAAACCGGTATTCTCCATTATGAACGAACTAATAGAAAGCGGGCTGAAGGCGAAAATGCCATTCACGCTCGACCCAAGACCTGTTGATTATGACAATGTAAAGTGCAATTTTGCACAAAAGTTCGTGTTTAATAAAGTGATTTACGGGATGCAAAAGCCCTATGAGGAGCAGCTCAAAAAGCTCGGGCTCAAAAGCCCGAAATCCTTTTCCTGCACCTGCTACCTTGACGAGGTGGGCAACACTCCAAAGAAGGG
Organism: Clostridiales bacterium; assembly: GCA_012511485.1. Classification (GTDB taxonomy): domain Bacteria; phylum Bacillota; class Clostridia; order Oscillospirales; family Acutalibacteraceae; genus JAAZFZ01. Next base: position 1,082 of record JAAZFZ010000321.1, read on the forward strand.
AGATATCCTCTCTTGGGCGGAATCCTCCGCCGTTGTCTATGCGAATTCGGTTCTCGGCGCACGCTGCAACCGCAATTCGGGGATAATTGAGCTTTTCGGGCAAATACTCGGCAAGGTGCCCCTGTTTGATTTGCTTACAGATGAGGGCAGGAAGGCAAAATGGATAATTGAAGTCAAAACCACAAAGACTCCCGAGGCTCAGATTCTGGGCAGTGCCATCGGTCTGAAGGTTATGGAGGATGTGCCATATATCAAGGGGCTTGATAAATTCCTCGGAACCCGGCTCGACGATAAGGTGAAGTCCTACTTAAAGGACATGGGAGCTGCAACCGCCTCAAACGGCGCAGTGGGGCTTTATCATGTTGAAAACCTTACACCCGAGGCAGTTGAGAGCGGCAGTGCTCTTATCAGGGACGATGCGAAGGTATATGTCATTGACGATGCCGAACTTGAGAGGGTGAAAAGCAGCTATCCCGTTATCTGGAAGGATGCAAACGCTCAGCCTGAGCGCTGCTTCATAGGCTGCCCGCACCTTTCATACAATCAGCTCATTGAATGGACTCAGAGATTTGAATCAGAACTTAAAAAGCAGAACAAGTCAAAAGTCGGTTTAAACACAATTCTTTCCTCTGCTCCGGAGGTTATTGAGCATTTCAAAAAGGATGATAAGGAAATGTATGATAAGCTGATTGGCTTAGGCTTAAAGCTTACAAGCATCTGCCCGCTGATGTATATGAACAATCCACTTTGCGGGAGCAAGCCCGTCATCACGAATTCAAATAAGCTGCGTACATATACTTCCGCCCGCTATTTCACCGATGACGAAATAACGGCAATAGCTGTAAAGGGAGGTTTTTAATCATGGCAAAGGAGTTTAAAGGAAGGCCTGTTGTGGCAGGCAATATTCACGCAAAGGCAGTCGTTTCAAGGGAGGGCGTCAACACCCTTGCAACCTTCCAGAAGAGCGCTCTGATGAAGAAAAAGCAGGTAATATGCTCCGACCAGAACAATAAGGATATCTATAACAAAAACCTCACGGGCATGGCGCTGTGCCTGCCCAAAACAATCGGCTCGACAACGGGCGGCATGGTTCTGCACACAGTCTGCGCTCTGGGCATAGCGCCTGCGGCAATGCTTTTCTCTGAATCAATTGATTCACTCGCAGCCGCCGGAGTTATCCTTGCCGATGTATGGACACAGGGTACAATTGTCGCGGTTGACAGACTGGGCGATGAATTTTTAAATTATGTTCAGGACAATATGACTATAACCGTCAAACAGGACGGAACCGTAACGGTTGAGTAATAAAAAATACCGTCCGTACAAATTGCGGGCGGAGTAAATCAGAGGTATTAAATATGAATAACACCTATGAAACCCCGCTCAAGTCCAGATATGCCAGCAAAGAAATGCAGTATATTTTTTCACCCGATTTTAAGTTCAGGACATGGAGAAAGCTCTGGATAGCCCTTGCGGAAAGTGAGATGGAGTTGGGGCTTAACATCACACCGGAGCAGATTGAGGAGCTTAAAGCAAATGCCGAAAACATCAACTACCTTGTGGCATCCGAGCGTGAAAAGCTTGTGCGCCACGATGTTATGAGCCATGTCTATGCCTACGGCGAGCAATGCCCCAAGGCAAAGCCCATAATTCATTTGGGAGCCACCTCCTGCTATGTGGGCGACAATACGGATATAATAACAATGACTCAGGGCATGAGGCTTATACTCAAAAAACTTGTCAATCTAATCAATTCGCTTTCGGAATTTGCCGAGGAGTATAAGGACTTGCCCTGCCTTGCATTCACGCATTTCCAGCCTGCACAGCCCACAACAGTCGGCAAGCGGGCAACACTCTGGATAATGGATTTGCTGCTTGACATTTCCGCACTGGAGTATCAGATAGGCAGCATGCGCCTGCTTGGCTCAAAGGGCACAACCGGCACTCAGGCGAGCTTTATGGAGCTTTTTGACGGGGATACCGAAAAGGTAAAGGCACTCGACAAAAAAATCGCCCAAAAGATGGGCTTTTCCTCCTGTTACCCTGTTTCGGGGCAGACATATTCAAGGAAAATAGATTCACAGGTGCTATTCACACTTTCAAACATTGCGCAGTCGGCGGCAAAATTCTCGAATGATTTGCGACTGCTTCAACATCTAAAGGAGATTGAGGAGCCTTTTGAGAAAAACCAGATAGGCTCCTCCGCCATGGCTTATAAAAGGAACCCCATGAGAAGTGAGAGGATAGCCTCACTTGCAAGGTATGTTATTACCGACACACTCAACCCCTGCATCACCGCCTCGACTCAGTGGTTCGAGCGCACGCTTGACGACTCGGCGAACAAGCGCATAAGCGTTGCGGAGGCCTTCCTTGCAACGGATGCAATTCTTGAGCTTTATTACAATGTTGCAAACGGGCTTGTGGTGTACCCGAAAATAATAGAAAAGCATCTGCGTGAGGAGCTCCCGTTCATGGCAACCGAAAATATTATGATGGCTGCCGTCAAGAGGGGCGGGGACAGGCAGGAGCTTCACGAAAAAATCCGTGTTCACTCAATGGCGGCGGGCAAGGTTGTCAAGCAGGAGGGCGGAAAAAACGATTTGCTCGAAAGAATTGCAAGCGACAGTTCATTCGGCATGAGCCTGCCTGAACTAAATGCGCTTATGCAGCCCTCGCTCTTTGTCGGCAGAGCGCCGCAGCAAACCTCCGAATTTATTCGGGACGAGGTCAGGCCCTTACTAGAAAAGTATTCCGACCTTTTGGGCCTCAGCGTTGAGATAAAGGTCTGACGGGGGTTTAACATGAGGAATTTAATAAAAAAGGTCATTGAAAATCCTCTTTTAAAAAAGTATGTCAACCGTGAAACTGTGCTGTATGTGATATTCGGCGTATTAACCACAATTGTTAATTATGCCGCATTCTACATCTTTGATAAGACCTTTGAAAATGCAAGCCTCCTGGGCAAAAACGGCTATCTTGTGGCAAATATATTGGCATGGATAGCTGCAGTTGTTTTTGCCTTCATTACAAACAAGATATATGTTTTTGAAAGCAGAAGCTGGAATATAGCAATCGTCTCTTTTGAATTTGCCGGCTTTGTAGGCGCAAGGCTCTTTTCACTTCTCGTTGAAATGGGATGTATGTGGCTGTTTGTGAGCAGATTGGGGATGCATAAATATTTGGCAAAGCTTATTATAAGCGTAGCGGTGATAATACTAAACTATGTTTTCAGCAAGCTGTTTATTTTCAAAAAAAAGGAGGGCGGCTAAGCCCTGCCTGAGGATGAAAAGAATATTTAAAAACTGCCCGACAAGAATCGGGCAGTTTTTAATAGCACAATAGCGCACAATTCAGTTTCAGACTTCAATATCCTGTGTTCTCTGATATGCCCTAACATAGTCAACAACAAAATCAAGCGGGAATATGCTCATATCATTGTCGTTGATATTGTTGCTTTCGTCAACGAAAGGTACGGGCTGGCCGCCCACACCGATTTCCTCGGTTTTACCCGCCACCTCGACCGAAAGCAGCAGATACTGCTTAACATGCGGCACCCATTCGCCGCTGAGCCTGTCTGTTTCAATGCCGTTTATGTAAAAGATAATTTCATTTTCATTCCATTCAAGCCCGAAGGTGTTATATTCATTGAAAATATCTTTGCCGCTGTAATGACCGAGCACAACTCCGCTGCTGCCCTCACCGTAGCCGTCAAAGCCCGTAGCCTGATTGACTGCGTCATGCTTTTTCTTATCCTTGAAAAAGCCCGATTCGAACATATCTATTTCGCAGCCGTCTGCCGCACTGCCGTCAGGCGGGGCAAACATACCGTCGCCGAGAGTCCAAAAGGCTGCCCATAAACCGATTCCGCCCGGGCAGATGCAGCGGCATTCAAAATAGCCGTATTTTTGCTCAAAAAGCCCTTTGGTTTCTATCGCACCGGTATACCATCCGCTTCCAAACTGCTCGTTCTCCTTGTATTCGGTTCTTATTTTCAGTACGCCGTTCTCAACAAAAACCTGGTCCTTGTCCCAAAACCCGCCCCTTCTGGCGACATTGTCGTAGGGGTTATTCCATTTGGTTGTATCTAGTGAGTCCCCGTCAAATTCATCACTCCAGGAGAGAGTCCACTCATCCAGGTTTATTCTTTGACCACGGGGGGTCTGCGGCATATTAAAGAACAGTGCCCCTATAAGTTCCGCAATGACAACTGTTGCGCAAATAAGCCTTTTCAAAAATGAGGTTCCTCCAGCAGGAGGGGAGAAAATGCCCTTCGCAGACGCAAAAATCCTCTGAATCATCCGCTTCTCCCTGAATGAGAATATTGAATCAAACATAATATCACTCCCGATTTTTCATATACTATTTTATCCATAAAATACCATATTGTCAACGAAAAATTGTCAACGAAAAGACAAACTAAAAATGCATAAAGTCAACTTATATTATAATTCAAACCTCTAGCGCCGCACTCGTGCGATTGTCACGGGTGCGGCATCTTTAGTTCAGCCGTTAATCAGCGGTTCAAGCTGGTTATACCACACCCACTGTGGGCTGTATTTGAGCCTTGCGGTTGATTTTGCACTGATAACCAACCAACCTTTAGCAGAAACGGCAATACAGGCTGTTATATGTCGGTAGACAAAAAAACGAGCCAAAACCTGAAACATCGGAGGTTTAATGCCCGCAAAAAACAGCAGAAAAAAATGCAACCGACACATACAAAGCTCAATGCGTTGTGTATGCCGGCCTGCTTAATTTTAAATACTCAGACTTTAGTATTCATTTCCGTTATTCATATTTGCCTGTAAGAGAGGGAATTCGCTACGGTCCAAACTGTAATCATCGGAATCCTTGGGTTTTGAAACTTCAAAAATATTAACAACTGCCAGATTGATTTGCTCAAAAATGCGGAGAATGGTGGTGATTGCAGGCTCCTCCGAAAAATCTACAAGCTCCTCAATTCTCTCACGGAAGTAGCTAAACGCCCTGAAAACACGGCTTTCTTTTTTGTAGTATGTCTCTTCGTCAGACTCAAAAATCCCAAGCTCAACAAGCAGAGAGTTATATGCCCCGAGGTGTCTGTTCGGTTTTTGAGGGATTATGCTGACGGTTTTCTTGAGAATTAACCTTATTCGGTTGAACTCCGCCAGTTGCTCATCATCCATGAATTCCTTATTCTCTCTTAGCATTGAATAAAGAGTTGAGAGAATTATGCACAGGGTGACGAGCCTCTGCAGGCCGTCAACCACATCGTATTTTTTGTTGCCGAAAGAGTCAACTGATTTTGTTCTGCACACAATTGTGCCTAAATAATGCCCTCCCTTTGCTCTAGTAAGGTTTTTAAAAAAACCATCCCACTGCAATGGGCCCCAGTTGTACCTACGCTGAAATTCATAAATCTGAAACACAACATCAGATTCAGGTCTAAGAAGCTGAGATAAGGGGTATTTTTTTATTCTGTTTATCATCCTATTACCTCCAACCTCGCAAATAAGAATTGACGCTATCTAATCCTATTATATTATAAATGTC
>JAAZFZ010000040.1 GCA_012511485.1 Clostridiales bacterium
ATTATATTGACCCGATTATTATACTTCTCATAGTAGTGGTAAATGCAATAATAGGCGTGGTTCAGGAGAGCAGGGCGCAACATGCTATTGATGCGCTCAAAAAGCTCTCTGCGCCGACTGCCCGTGTGCTGCGCGACTCAAAAATCATAAGCGTACCGACTCAAACGATAGTGACGGGAGATATTATAAAATTAAGCTCCGGCGACTATGTGCCTGCCGATGCCAGAATAATAGAATGTAACGGGCTGAAAACACAAGAAAGCGCACTGACAGGCGAATCAATGCCATGCAAAAAGACTGCCGACGCCGTTCTTCCCGAAAAATGTGTGCTCGCAGAGCGAAAGAATATGCTCTATTCCTCCACAATTGTGCTAACGGGCAATGCCACCGCAGTTGTGACGCAAACAGGGATGAACACTCAAATCGGCAGGATTGCAAGCCTTCTCAACAGTGAGCAGGCTCCCCAGACTCCCCTGCAAATCCGCCTTGCGAAGGTCGGCAGGATACTGGGTATCGGAGCTGTTCTTATATGTGCGGTGATATTTTTAATCGGGCTACTCAGGAGCGTTTCTCTGCTTGACAGCTTCATGCTCTCCGTTAGCCTTGCGGTTGCGGCAATACCGGAGGGTCTGCCCGCCATTGTAACGGTTGTGCTATCCATAGGCGTTGAGCGCATGGCAAAGAGCAATGCGATTATCAGGCTTCTGCCGGCAGTCGAAACCCTTGGGGCGGCGACGGTAATCTGCTCCGACAAGACCGGAACTCTCACTCAAAATATTATGACCGTAACTCAGTTAAGAAACTCGCAGGGTGTAATAGCCTTTGAAAACCCTGCCGCCAAAAATATGCTCTCTCTTGCCGCTCTCTGCTGCAATTCAACTCTCATAGGCAAAAAGTCAAAGGCAAGGGCAGCAGGTGACCCAACGGAAAATGCAATTGTTCTTGCCGCCCACAGCGCAGGGATAGAAATAAATGAGCAAAGGGAGCAATACTCCAGAGTCTTTGAAATTCCCTTTGATTCGCAGCGCAAGCTGATGACAACCGTACATAGATTCCCTTCGGTTTTCAGACAAATCACAAAGGGTGCGCCCGATATTCTTCTTTCCTGCTGTGACAGAGTGCTGGTAGGCGGTGCCCAGATGCCCTTATCACAGACAAAGAGGATGCAGCTCATGGCTCAGAATGACGAGATGGCAGCCGAAGGCCTGAGAGTCTTAGCCGTAGCATACAGGGATATCTACTCGGCAGATATGGCAAAGGAAAGTGCATTGGTGTTCTGCGGGCTTATCGGGATGTCTGACCCGCCCCGTCCCGAGGCTCAAGGAGCTGTGAGCATCTGCAAGCAGGCGGGTATTACGCCCGTCATGATTACCGGTGACCATATTGTCACGGCAAACACAATAGCCTCTAAGCTTGGCATACTCGAAGAGGGCACAATATCCATGACAGGTGATGAGCTTGATAATTTGTCTGCAAAGGAGCTTGCGGAAAAAATCAAAGATTGCAGAGTTTTTGCACGGGTAACGCCTGAGCACAAGGTCAGGATAGTCAAGGCTTTCAGGGAAAGCAACGAAGTTGTGGCCATGACGGGTGACGGGGTCAACGATGCACCTGCACTCAAGGCTGCGGACATTGGCTGTGCCATGGGCAAAAGCGGAACAGATGTTGCAAAGGGTGCAGCGGAAATGATTCTGACCGATGATAACTTCGCAACTATAGTCAAGGCCGTGGCTCAGGGCAGAGGCATTTACGAGAATATCAAAAAAGCCGTCCACTTCCTTTTAAGCTGCAATGTGGGCGAAATCCTTGTTATTTTCATAGCTTCTGTTCTCGGAATGCCCTCGCCACTATTGCCTATTCAGCTTTTGTGGGTTAACCTTGTCACGGACTCCCTGCCTGCCATAGCACTCGGTTTTGAACAGATAGACAGCGACATAATGAAAAGAAAGCCCATTAGCGCAAAGCGGAGCTTTTTTGCTGACGGGATGGGTTACGATATCGGGCTTGAGGGCTTTATGGTGGGTGCAATCACCCTGCTTGCGTTTGTGCTTGGCTGCAATGCATTCGGTCAAGCAAGCAGCGTTGCATTGGGTAGGACAATGGCCTTTTCCACTCTCAGCTTCAGTGAGCTTGTTCATGCGCAAAGCATGAGGTCCTCACACTCCATTTTTTCAATCGGGCTTTTTTCAAATAAGCGTATGGTATTGTCAACAATTATTTGTGCTTTGATGCAGATACTCGTTATGACAATAGCTCCCCTTGCAGTGCTTTTTAATGTCGTTCCCATGAATCTAATTGAGTGCCTTGCCGTCATAGGGCTTTCCTTAGTGCCGCTGATAGTGCTTGAAAACGAAAAGATGTTTAAAAGGTAACAGCATTACCCAAATGTCATCATGGACTTAAGAAAAAAATAAATGCAGGAGACGGTGAGACCGTTCCCTGCATTTTTATATCAGTTTTTTTCATCTGACCAAAGCTTTGCCTGAACACTTATTTATCGGCAGGTTCAATGAGCCTTCTCTTTTCGTCATCCTTGAGGTCAAGCCCGATTGTTCCGCCGGGGTTCATGTTGAAGTCCGGGTCAAAGTAGTCCTTAAGCACTCTGAAAACACCGTACTCCTTTTCACCGATATAACCCTCAAGCCACGGCGCAAACATCTTGCCTATGCCGTGATGGTGGCTTATGGCTGCACCTGACTTTTGGATAGCATCGAGTATGCTTGTATGGTACTCCTTGAAGGCGGCGGCATCGTTCATCCTTGTTATGAAGATGAAATAAAGGTTTGCTCCCTGCGGGTAGCAATGGGACATATGCGTCGTTACAATTGTGTTGGGCAACCTGTGGCAGACCTCCCTGACATCACGATGCACCTGCGCCATGTTGGACCAATTGACGGAACACTCAAGAGTATCGGTAGTTACGCCGAAATCCATCAATGCATCCCTGAGGTATGGGTCGGTAAAACGCCCCTTCTCCCAGCTCTTTGTCACAAAGGAGGTAAGGCTCATGCCACCGTGCTGCTTTGCTATTCTTTTCATATTCTTTGCAACATTTTTAGAAAAGCCCTTTTCGCCGTCCGTGAATCCGAGGAACAGGCACCTCTCCATATCCTTATAGCCCCTGATATCAAAAAGCCTGTGCAGCGGCGTTTCATCAACATTATATAAATGCAGCATAAGGCTCGTTTCTTCGGGGTCCGAAAGTCGGAAAACAGATGAATAACCGGACTCGCACTGCATCATTTCCCTTGCGGCTTTCTGTGCCGTTTCCCAATCCTTGAAAATGAATGAAAAGCGCTTCCTGTTTTCGGGCATCCAGCGAAAAACCTTTAAAGTCACCTCGGTAAGAATACCGAAGGTACCCTCGCTGCCCATCATTATCTGGTTTAAGTCGGGGCCTGTTGCCTCCCTCGGGTAGTGGGTGGTTTTTATTGTGCCAATCGGGGTAGCATATTTTTGTGAGAGCACGATATCCGCTATTGTGCCATAATAAGTGCTGTTCTGCCCCGCTCCCCTTGTGACTACCCAACCGCCGACACTGCTGTATTCAAATGACTGTGGGAAATGCCCGCAGGTATAGGCTCGCTTTGCACCGAATAGCTTTGGAGCGTTCTGCAAGGTTTCCTCAAGCTTAGGGCCGGACATACCTGTCTGGACAGTTATTGTCTGGTCAATTTCATTGAAATCAAGAACCTTGTTATAGCGAAGCCGCATATCGAGGGTTACTCCGCCCAAAACCGGCTCGACACCCCTTGTAACACTGCTGCCGCCGCCATAAACATAGAGCGGAATTTTATTCTCGGTGCAGTATGCTACTATTCTTTCAATCTGCTCAGCCGTGTCGGGATAGACGACAAGGTCGGGCAGGCTGTCAAACTGCCTTTGCCTGATTCTCAGCAGGTCAAAGGCCGTGCTCCCATATGCAACGGCAAGGCGGTCATAATCGCTCGTTGAAACGAATTCATCGCCGACAATCTCCTTAAAGGCGTTGATATGACTCTGCTCCATCTTAGGAGGGGATGACAGCTCAACCTTATCCCAGCCGATATCGCCGTCATACTGCTTGAAATCATCATCGGTCATGTTGAATTTTTCTTTCATGAGCTTATACAATGATTCCTTGGGATATTTGACAAACTCCGGGTCGCCCCAACGGAAAATCGAGCGGTAGCTGCCCTTGGGAGCAGGCTCCTTTATCCATTTCGGTTCAAAGCCGGTATAAGGCTTGCTCATATTCATCTCTCCTTTTAAACTGATTTTTTCTCGGCATAGAGTGAGTATTCAGCTGTTTTGAGTATATCACTGGTTGCTATTACATCAACACCAAGACCAAGGACATTTTTAATTACTGCCTCGCCCCTGCCTATTTTGGTTTTGACAACCACCTTATTTATTTCGCCCATGACATCAAAAATTCTGCTTTTCGGAATATCTGCAGAAAGCCTGACAGGCAGCACCGGTACATCCTCAAACACCGTTCTGACAGTAGAGCAAATTGTCCTTTTCGGGTTCGTTATCTCGGCAATGGCAAAGGCCTCGCCTCTTTTGCAGCTGTTGCCCGTGACATTTATTTTTTCGCCCTCACGGGTCACATTCAATGTGCAGCCCTTGGGGCAGACAATGCAAACAAAGCTGCTCATGCTGTTCCCTCCTCTATATCAAATGAAACCTGAGAGCTTTTTGAAAGATTATATTTATTGAAATCAACCATAAGCCTCTCCATCTCAGGGGGGCGCAGAAAAGCATATTTCTTTTCAAACACCTTTTGACCGTCAACGGTAAGGGTGAGCCTGCAGTTGTTGATAACATCCCTGCTCCTGAAATACATTACGGTCTGCTTATTTTCGCTCTTTAAATCCAGCTGCTGAGGGACAAGGCAGAGCAGACCCTTGCCTGAATCTATTTCAATCAATTCTCTGCTTTGCCCGCTGTATCTGGCAGCCGAACTGCCTGCAAGCTCTCCGCTTTCGGAAACATAGTCAACAAGGTCGTTGACATTGAGGGCATTCCCGCACGAAAAAACACCTTCAACGCTTGTCATAAGGTTTGCGTCGCAGACAGGGCCCTTCGTTTTGGGGTCAAGCCGAACATTCAGGCTTTCGGCAAGCTCATTTTCGGGGATAAGCCCGACGGAAAGAATCAGTGCGTCACATTCGACGATTTTGCCTGTGTTTTCAATCGGCTTTATGTTTTCATCAACCTGTGATATCTCAACGGCAGTCAGGCGGTCATCACCGAAAACCCTTGTTACCGTGTGAGAAAGGTACAAAGGAATATTATAGTCGTTAAGGCACTGATGAATGTTTCTTGTCAGCCCCGAAGGGGTCGGCTTTGCTTCATATACACCGACAACCTGCGCACCCTCGAGCGTCAAACGGCGTGCCATAATAAGCCCGATGTCGCCGCTGCCGAGAATAACGCATTTTTTTGTCGGCATCTGCCCGAGCAGATTTGTGAAATGCTGAGCAGTGCCTGCCGTGAAAATTCCCGCCGGGCGAGTGCCGTGAATAAATACCTGCTTTGCAGTGCGTTCACGGCAACCCGTCGCAAGGATTATAGATGCGGCCTTGATATTATCTACCCCATTCCTATTAACCACTTTTATATCAAAGCCGTTATCAGCTTTTTTAATCTGAGTAACAAAGGTCAGAGTTA